>JAAZZZ010000009.1 GCA_014238985.1 Gammaproteobacteria bacterium | reverse complement strand
TTTCCTGTGAATTGTGTTGTTAATTTTTCAATTAAATTGGGTTTATGTGCAGTAGAGATCATGTATATTTGGTGCGTGTTTAAATGTTTAAACATCCATTCATCTGAGGTGCTGATTTCATCGAGTAAATTAAAGCCGAGTGCAGTGGATGCATGCCAATATTCACCTGTTGAAACTTGCTTAATATTAACTTTCGGGCGGTGGGTTTTGATGAAGGTTTTAAATAATTGGTGTGTTTCTTCAATTTGTATTTGAGCTTTTGCCCGACCTTCATGGGTATTATGACCGCAAAGTGTCAGTGTGCGTTTATGTTCACCTGCGGTGAGTTGTTCGAAGTCAATGGCGTGGCGTTTTAAGAGTCGGTTGATATTAGGTATTTGTAATACCACACCAATGGAGCCAACGATCGCAAAAGGTGCGGCAAGGATATGATCTGCAATACAGGCCATCATATAGCCACCGCTGGCAGCCATTTGATCGATTGAAACGATGAGTTTTATGCCAGCAGATTTGATCCGTGATAATTGTGCAGCGGCTAAACCATAACCGGGAACAGTGCCGCCGGGAGATTCAAGCTTGAGTAATATTGTGTCTTTTTTGGGATTGGCGATCGTAAGCAGTACAGAGATCTCCTCAGCTAAGATTTTAGTTTGAGAGGCTTTCAAGTCACCTTTAAAGGTGAGTATAAAGATAGAGGGTTGAGATTTATGTTGATTTTTTTGTTTTCGTGTAAGCTTTTTTTTAGTTTTTGTGGACAGTGTGTGTTGTAAGTGTTCGCTCATTTTTTTAAGCATATTATTGTAATGTTTCATTCGGATTTGAGGTATGTCAGATGTAGTGTGTTTTTGGCGAGTGATTAGAATTAATATACCTGCGATTGTTATAAAAACAGTTAATGATTTGAGCAAAAATTCCCAATAATTTTCTAGCCAGAGCATACAAGTCCTTGAGGGTTGAAGTGAGCTTGATCAAAGTTCATGATCAGTCATGCCTACAATGTTAAAACCGGCATCAACATGAATGATTTCGCCTGTAATGCCTGATGCAAGGTCAGAACATAAAAAGGCAGTGGTGTTGCCTACTTGTTCGGTGGTGATGTTTTGTCTGAGTGGATTAATTTTTGCGTTGTAGTCGAGCATTTTTTTAAATCCTTTAATGCCTGATGCAGCCAGTGTTCGAATAGGGCCAGCAGAAATTGCGTTGACACGAATGCCTTCTGGGCCTAAACAAAGGGCAAGGTAACGGACATTGGCTTCTAAGGAAGCTTTAGCCAAGCCCATGGTGTTATAGCAAGGGACGGCTTTCACGGAACCAAGGTAGGTCATTGCTACGATGGCACTGCCTTGTTTGAGCAGTTGATGTTGATGTGCAGCTTTTGCAAGCGCTGCTAAACTATAGCTGCTAATGTCGTGTGCAATATTAAAACCTTCTCGTGTAATATTGTTCAAAAAATGTCCCTCTAATTGGTCGCCAGGGGCAAATGCCACTGAGTGAACTAAAATATCAATTTGTTTCCACTCTGTTTTCAGTTGAAGCATCAATTGATCAATTTCTTGATCGTGGGCTACATCGCAGGGGAATAAAAGATTTGAATTAAAATGTCCTGCTAATTTTTTAACCCGTTCAGCTAAACGATCATTTTGGTATGTAAAAGCAAGCTCTGCACCTTGTGAATGCATTGCTTCTGCAATGCCGTAGGCAATTGAGCGATTGCTTGCTAATCCTACAATCAGTGCTTTTTTGCCTGCAAGGAAGCCAGTGTGGGACATCAGAGTACTCCAAGTGAATCAGATGACAGTATAATACGATTTAAAAATAAGGAATAGTTTTTCGTTAAATGAATCAAGAAGAGGCATGATGACCGTCATCGTTGAAACAAATTTTTTGTAACTTGTTCATAAAATGATTGTTTTAAAACATTGCATCCTGTCAGAGTGATTCTATGTGAGTGGTGTAGGATAAATGCCAGTGTGTAAAATGTCATGACTTACGCCAAAACAACCACTTAGATATTAAGTTATTGATTTTTATGTTTATTTTTTGTCCAATTTTTTTGGAAAGGGTTTTCTGTAGCTGGATCTGATGCTTGCATGAGGTTGTATTAAATCCTTAAAGACGTAAAATTGAAATATCTTCCAATCAGCATGTGAAGGTAAGGATACCTATTTGATCAAGGATGATCCATGTGAAGGTTTGAAGTCTCTACAGCTAAGGATGGTTGTAGGTGGTTTGTCTTTCAGCTTAGGGAGTGAGCTAGGGTTGTTGCTAAAAGGATTTAGTTCAGGGCAAGGATGCCCAAGACAGACCTGATACGTGTAAGGGGGGTGTTTGCATTTGCAAATGGCGCCTTATGAATACAGTTCATGTATTCTAGTTATAATTTAAGGGGGTCATCTCTACACGGCCCCCTGAGGATGCTCCAGCGTATTCAACACTATTTTATTGCATGATGCTTGGTGCTTCAGTGCTCAAGTTTTGAGTTGTTAACGCTCTTTGTAGGCAGCTGCGACGGCAGTTGGCACCTGCAGCTGTAATCGTGGATCATTGGGTTTGGGTAAAATATATTCAGGGCCAAAAATATTTTGAGATAATAGGCCTTGTTCAATCAATGCCTCAGGTATGGGTTCTTGTGTGATGCGCTGAATCGCGTGTGCTGCTGCAACCATCATCTTAGATGAGATATGGGTGGCTTGTACATCCAGAGCGCCTCGAAAGATATAGGGGAAACAAACCACATTATTGACTTGATTGTTAAGGTTGCTAAGGCCTGTTGCAATGATGCTGTCAGGACGAATGGTTTTAATGTGTTGAGGATCAATTTCAGGTATGGGATTGGAGAGGGTAAAAACAATCGGTCTTTGAGCCATCGCTTTCAGGATAGTGTCTGGTGCTTCAATAGGGGCGCCAGCCAGGCCGATTAATACGTCTGCTCCGTGCATGGCCTCTTCAAGGGTGCGGTCATCCGTTATTTGGGCAAATTCTTGTTTATAGGGGGTTAAATCTGTTCGCTGAATATGAATGACACCTTGACGGTCTAATAAAGTAATTTGGCGCTTGTTTGCGCCTAAGCGTACTAAGAATTTTGCTGAGGCAAGTGCAGCAGCACCTGCACCATAGATGACTATTTTGCTATTATTGAGCGTTTTTTCTTGAATGATTAAAGCATTCAGCAGGGCTGCGGCTAATGTGATGGCTGTGCCATGTTGGTCATCATGAAACACGGGAATATTGAGTTGTGCTTGAAGTGCTTTTTCCACTTCAAAGCATTCAGGCGCTTTAATGTCTTCCAAATTAATGCCACCAAAAGTTGGGGCTATTGCGCGAATCACTTGAATCATTTCTTCAGAAGTTTTGGCATCGATTTCAATATCAAATGCATCAATATTGGCGAATTTTTTGAATAAAGCGACTTTGCCTTCCATGACTGGTTTCGATGCCAGTGGCCCTTGATTGCCTAAGCCTAAGATAGCGCTACCATTGGAAATCACGCCGATGAGGTTTCCTTTCGCTGTGAATTGATAAGCTGCCTGTGGATCTTTCGCAATGGCTTTTACGGGTTCAGCAACGCCTGGGCTATATGCCAGTGCAAGGTCTGCAGCAGTTGACATCGGTTTGGTGAGTTCAATCGCGATTTTTCCGGGAGTCGGGCTTGCGTGATAGTGTAATGCTGGATGCGAAGGGTCTTCTTTTGAGCTCATGCGATTTACCTTTTTTAATAAATTGGCCTAAGGCATTACGCATACTACTGATCTGATTTCTTAAAAGCAAACAGCCTCGTGCCTAGGTTATTTTTTTGGTTTAGATTTAGGCGGTGATTTTATTTCACTGACCAATTGTTGGACTAAAGAGCATTTTTTCTTGGCAATCATCATTAGACCCATGGCAAATATTCCTACGGAAAAAGGTCCAATTGCGAAAATTCCAATGGAAAATAATCCAATCGAAAATATGCCAATCGAAAATATTCCAGCAGAAAATATACCAATAGAGAAGTTTCCTACTGAAAATACGCCCTGACTAAAAATGCCGGCTGAAAAAAAACTGTTTGCAAATAAAGCAGTCATACCGCGTTCGCCTAAATAACAGTAGCCGTATACGAACAGTGCTGCTGCGATACCTGCGACTAACCAGCCCATTTGTTTGCAAGACATTGAACACATCATGTTTTTGCAGCTAATAGGGCATGACTTTTTATGTGGGCTCATGGGAACTCCTTTTCGAAAGATTAGATACAGATAGGCTAGCATTGATTGATTATTTGATCAATGGATAAGTCTCATTGAATTTTTTAAGCTATAGGGTAGTATAGATCTATGAGTTGAGCTGTTTGAATCTCGTGAAGCATGCACTCATTTTAGAATACTGTTGGAGTCCAAAATGTTAGTTCGATCTCAAGGGTGGTGTCTGTATATTGTAATGATATTAGGCAGCATTGTGGGTTGTGCTCAAGACCCTGAGTCTTTAGGTTTTTCAAAGGCTGAGTGGCAGGGTTTTTCGGATCAAAAAAAGGCAACAATTTTAGCTCAACAGCGTCGTTTGAAGTGGATCGTGCCAGCTCAAGTGCATCATCAAGGGCGCTCTGAAGTGCATATTGAAAGCGTTCGTTTGGACCTCATTTCAGGTCAAGCGTATCTGTGGCCTGAAAAATCATTGCGGGCATTTAAGCCACTGCATGCACAATTCAAGCAAGGAGATTGTAAAACCTTGATTTTGAAAGCATTAGAAGGTGAAAAAACAGGAAAGTTAAAAGCCTGCTATCGTGATGATCAATTGGCTTTAGATCCGAGCCCTTGGGCAGTTGAATACCATTCAGGCAGTGCGTTTTTTCATAGCACCTTATTGTGGAACAGTGGATTGACTTATCGCTCGATTTCAACACAGGGATTAGCCCATCTTGTGAACGCCACTGTGCGTATCCAAGCTTTAAACCTTTGAGTACGATATTGCTCGCCCTAGATACGTCTGAGCAAGCGTGTTCAGTGGCTTTATCGGTTTCAGGAGATTGTTTGTATCGTCAGTGCATTCGGCCGCGTGAACATACAAAAATGATCTGGCCGATGATCCATGCGTTGTTGGCTGAGGCTGAATTGAAGCTTTCAATGCTGGATGCTGTGGTCTGTGGCCAAGGTCCAGGCAGTTTCACAGGATTACGTGTGGCGTGTTCTGTTGCGCAAGGTATTGCAGTGGGGCTGGATTGTCCGATTGTCCCTCTAAATACGCTTGAGTGTTTAGCATATGGAGGCTGGCATCGCTCAAAACATGTGCGCATATGGCCTATGATGGATGCGAGAATGGGGGGCGTTTATACTGCTGTATATGCATTTGATTCAAATCAAATGAAGTGTTTAAGCCCAATGCAAGTGCTGCCCTATGATGCATTAGATCAGGTCTCTCAGACACTATCAGACTCTGAGGGATTTTATGCTGTGGGCTCGGCTTGGCCCCTTGAAACCGTGAGAGCTTGGCGTGAACAGGCACAACAGGTGTTAGACACAGGGCCCATTTTGCCTGAAGATTTAATGCACTTGGGCGCAGCGCGCTATGCTCAGCATGAGCATGTCAATGCGATTGATTTTAAACCTATTTATTTGCGCAGAAGTGTTCAATAGAGAGGTGTTTATGTGCGCTGTTTTGCGACGCAGCTCGCCCGTGCTTCAGCTGCTTGCGCAGCTTTCGTTCGAGTTTCAACGTTTCTTTGAGCTTCAGCATCTTTGGAGTTGCTTGGGTCCAGGGCAGAGCTTAATTGACTTGGATATTCGTATCTTATTGATTTATATTGAAGTTTTTGGCAGAAGTCTGGAAATACTTTACGAAAGATGTCTTGTGCGAGCGCGTTGAGTTGATTGAATTTTTCAGTATTGCTGATTTTTTCGTCAGAGTCAGATATGATCACTTTCAGGATGCTTTCAGCCCTTGCAGTGCTCAATTGTTTCTGCTTGTCTTCAACACTAGCCTCGTGCCCATCTGCCTTGAGGTTGGCTAGAGTGCCCATGCCTCCTTTTTGGCGCAAGGCGTGTGTTGGTGATGAGATAGGTGTTTGAGGGATGCCTGTAGAGAGCTTTGCATCATCGATATATTGATGCCAGTCTTTAATAGCTTTAATAGCTTTTTTATCTAACTCAGGAATTTCAAGATCAGTAGATCCAGATGATAGCATCTGCGTTGGGTGCATCTTATCCAATGAAATAATAATAGATTGAAAATGCAAGTATGCTAATTCGCGTTGCCATGATGTGGGTAATGCAACATGACAGAGCTCTCTGGGCACAGAGGTTTTGGATAGAGGGGAAAGAAAGTTGTCTATGAGCTGCATTGAAAATGCGAGCATGATGCCCAGCGGCAATAAGTTGACTAAAAATCCTAAGAAGACTTGTATTGATGCCAGGTGAGGTAAGATTAAGAAGGTCGGTATCAAGGCAATGGGAAGATAAGTGCAGGCCAATAGTGTGCTGGAAAGCAAGGCAAATAGAGAGACTCCATAATAAAATATATTTATCTTTGCAGTTTTATGAGGGTCGAGGGGATAAAAATAATACAGATCAATGAGTACAAAGAAAGCAGATGAGAGGCATAGGGTCAGTGTGAGTAGGGTCAGTGGCCATCCTGCTGTAAAAAAAGGCAGGGTGATTTGAGCCATGAGGTATGCAGCGCATAAAACCCAACTTAAGTATTTATAAAATCTTGCAAAAGGTTCCGTGATATCAATGGCCTTAATCTTCGATAGCGCTGGCATAACACGTGTACCATCCAGTTTATAACCTATCGTTTTTTTCATGCTTGACGTCCTTTTTGCTGTGTGATTCAAGAGATTAGCAAATTATATATTATGGGGTCAATCAATCTGATGATGTTGCTTTCCATCGATAGATTAAATCTAATGCGTCTTTTGCGGTGAGGGCATCAATGTTCAGCGCTTCAAGTTCATCTATCATAGGGTGTGCTGTTGGTGTGGAAGAAGGTGTGCTGTATTCAGGTATCAGTGATAATTGCTGAGGATGCTCAGAAATTTCTGAAAGACGCTGCTGCGCGTGTTGAATGACGGATTTGGGTAATCCTGCAAGTTGTGCCACTTGAATGCCGTAACTTTGACTGGCAGGGCCTGGTGTGACTTGATATTTAAATATGATTTGATCTTCATAAGCCTGTGCTGCTAGATGGTAGTTATGGATGCAAGGGTGCTGCTCTGCAAGTTGTGTGAGTTCGAAATAATGTGTGGCAAATAGGGTTTTACATTGAATTTTGAGGAGCTCAAAAGCGACAGCCCAAGCTAAAGCCATGCCGTCATAGGTGCTGGTGCCGCGGCCGATTTCATCGATTAAAACCAAACTGTGAGGTGTTGCATTATGGAGTATTTGAGCAGTTTCGGTCATTTCGACCATAAAGGTTGATCGACCTGAAGCCAAGTCATCATGTGCGCCAATACGTGTAAAAATACGGTCAAAAGAGCCAATGGTTGCAGATGTTGCAGGTACATAGCTGCCAAGGTGGGCCAGTAATGTGATCAAGGCTACTTGACGCATATAGGTTGATTTCCCGCCCATATTAGGTCCTGTAATACAGTGCATGTGTTCTTTTTGATTGAGTGTGCAGTTGTTTGCAATGAAGGTGATGTTGGGTTGTGCTGCGACGATGGGGTGTTGCCCTTCCATGATGTCGATCTCAGGTTGAGAGGTTCGTTGTGGTCGAGACCAATTGTGTTTGTGTGCAGTGAAGGCAAGGCTGTTGAGTACGTCGATTTGTGCGATGGCATGTGCAGTGGCTTGTAGTGCTTGAAGGTGAGGGATCAGGTCTGTGAGTAATGTTTGATACAGGGCCTTTTCCTGCGCCAATGCTTTTGCATGCGCAGAGAGTGCTTGTTCTTCAAATTGTTTAAGTTCTGGAATGATGTAACGTTCAGTGTGTTTAAGTGTTTGGCGTCGTTGATAATGATCGGGGGCTTGTTCTGCCTGTGTTTTTGAGAGTTCTAGATAGTAACCGTGTATTTTATTAAAACCCAGCTTAAGCGTACTGAGCCCTGTTCTTTCTCGTTCTTTTTGTTCAATGTCGCTGAGTATTTGTGTACTGTTTTGGCTGAAATTACGCAAAATGTCTAGCGTTTGGTCAAATCCATCTGCAATGACGCCACCGTCTCGAATCAACTGAGGTGGATTTTCAACCAAGGCTCGTTTTAAGTGTTGATGAATGGATTCAAAACATTGAAGGTTTTGGATAAAAGGCTGTAATTTGGATGCATCATTGAGTGCCTGTTTGAGGGGGGGTAATTGTTCTAAAGAGAGGGTTAATTGTTCAAGATCTTTAGGTCGTGCAGTGAGTAATGCCACGCGACCTAAAATGCGCTCAAGGTCTGCAATGTGTTCTAAAATAGTGGTCAATGTGGATTGTTCAGGTGTTTGTATTAAGGTTGAAATGGCATCTAAGCGCTCATTGGCATGTTGAGGGCAACGTAATGGCTCGTGAATCCAGCGTTTTAGAAGGCGTTTTCCCATGCCTGTATGTGTATGATCTAAGACATGGTAAAGGGTATGTTTATGATTTGACGTTGTATTTTCAGTTAAATTTAAATGCATGCGTGTGTTTGCATCTAATTGAAGGTGATCGGTGCGCTGTAGTGTAGTGAGCCCGTTTAAATGTGGTAGTGTTTGGCGTTGTGTGTGTTGAACATATTGTAGCAGTGCACCGGCTGCGCAGATGGCAGCAGTTTGATCTTGGCAATCAAAGCCTTGTAAATCTTTACATTTAAACTGTTGGCATAATAAACGTTCAGCGGTTTCGTGTTCAAATTCCCATGGAGGGCGTTTGGTTAATCTGCTTTGATGTTGGGGATAGAGTGCTTTTGCACCTTCTGGAATAAGGCACTCGGCTGGATGAATGCGGGCCAGTTCATCATGGTATTGCGTAGCATCATCGAGTTGCATGAGCTGAAAGCGTCCAGCTGCTAAGTCTAACCAGGCTAAACCGATTTGATTTTTAACTGAAACAGCTGCGAGTAATATGGCATCGGTGTCGTGGTTTAAGAAATGCTCATCACTCAGTGTGCCAGGCGTGATGATGCGTGTAACAGCCCGTTCCACAGGACCTTTGCTCAGCGCAGGATCACCGATTTGTTCGCACACCGCAATGCAAAATCCTTGTTTGAGCAGGCGTGCAATATACTGATCAGCAGCGTGGTGAGGGACGCCCGCCATGGGAATGGGGTTTTGATTCATTTGACCACGTTGCGTTAAGGTGATTCCAAGAGATGCTGCTGCTTGTTTAGCATCATCGAAAAATAATTCATAGAAATCACCAAGCCGATAAAACACTAAATGATCTGGATGTTCAGCCTTAATCCGCAAATACTGTTGCATCATGGGTGTGTGTTGAGTGGTTTGAGTTTTCATGTACGGTATTCTATTGAAGTCATCTAGAGCTGTCTAGTGAGCATGGTTTTATTTGTTTGTGATAAAAATCATACAGATACTCGTTTTCCCCTCTTTTTTGAATTGAAAGTGGTGCTTTGTACTAGGTTTATTTTGTAATTTTTGATTTAATGAAGGTGTGAGGGAGGATGCTATTCACTGAATTATCATATGAAGGAGTTCAAGATGTCTGTAGAGAAACAAAAAGCCTTAGAGATGGCAATGAGTCAAATTGATCGCCAATTTGGCAGTGGTGCTTTAATGTTGATGGGATCGCGCCCAGCCGTAGATGTGCCAGCCATTTCAACGGGTTCGTTAGGGCTTGATATTGCATTAGGTATAGGGGGCTTGCCTAAGGGGCGTGTTGTTGAAATATTTGGGCCAGAGTCCTCCGGTAAAACAACCCTAACCCTCCATGCCATCGCAGAATGTCAGGCGGCAGGTGGTACAGCTGCTTTTATTGATGCTGAACACGCAGTGGACCCGGCGTATGCTAAAAAGCTAGGCGTTTCTATTGATGATTTGTTGCTTTCACAACCTGATACAGGTGAGCAAGCGCTTGAAATCACTGATATGTTAGTGCGTTCAGGCGCAGTTGATATTGTGGTGGTGGATTCTGTTGCTGCTTTAACCCCTAAAGCTGAAATTGAAGGGGAGATGGGCGATCAACATATGGGGCTTCAAGCCCGTTTAATGTCTCAAGCATTACGAAAATTGACAGGTAATATTAAACGTTCAAATACGCTGGTGATTTTCATCAATCAAATTCGTATGAAAATAGGGGTGGTGTTCGGTAATCCTGAAACAACGACGGGGGGGAATGCTTTAAAATTTTACGCTTCTGTGCGTTTGGACATTCGTCGTGTGGGTTCGATTAAAAAAGGTGATGAAATTTTGGGGAATGAAACGCGTGTTAAAGTGATTAAAAATAAAATGGCGCCGCCTTTCAAACAAGCGCATTTTGATATTTTATATGGTGCGGGTATTTCTAGAGCCGGTGAAGTGATTGATTTAGGGGTCAGTTGTGGTTTTATTGATAAATCAGGTGCTTGGTATAGTTATCAGGGCGAACGTCTTGGACAAGGTAAGGATAAAGTGCGAGAGCTGTTGATGCAAAAACCAGAATTATTTAAAGCAATAGAAGATCAAATTCGTGCTCAATTCTTGTCGGCTAAGGTTGAAGCAGAACCTGAAGCTCAAGCCAGTGAGACTGAAGCATAACTTGAAAGTTGGGTTTGTGCGATAAATGGCCACCTATGCTGAAGTGTATGCGTGTGCGATTAGATTGTTGACGCGTAGAGAGCATGCTCGCACTGAATTACTTCGTAAATTACTGCATCGAAAATTTCCGGTGGCTTTGTGTCAAACGGTAATTGCTGCATGTAAAGCGGCAGGTTGGCAGGATGATCAGCGTTTTGCACAGCATTTTACTTGCGTGAAACATCGAGCAGGTTGGGGGCCATTTTATATTGATTCAGTGCTTCAATCTTTAAAGATTGAAGCATCAATCATTGAGACTGTTTTAGCTTCAATTTCACAGGAGCAATGGATTAAGTGTGGAAGACGTTGGTTAAATAAGCGTTCATATCAGGGTCAAAGTACTTTGGTGCATCAGAAAAAACAGGCTGCTTTGTATCGTCGAGGCTTTGATTCGGCTTTAATTGCACACATACAGTCCGAGATAGAGCTTTAGCTTAAATTTGATTTCTGCTAATGTGCTGATGAGTTGGCTTGAAAGAGATGAGTATGGACACGCTTACATTGCGTCAGAAATTTTTAGATTATTTTGCACAACGTGAACATGCAGTGGTGTCGAGCAGTGCTTTGGTGCCTAAAGATGATCCCACCCTATTATTTACAAATGCTGGAATGGTGCCATTTAAATCAATTTTTCAGGGCGTTGAAAAACCTGAGTTTAAATCAGTTGTTTCAGCACAACGCTGTATGCGTGCTGGGGGTAAGCACAATGATTTAGCGGAAGTAGGGAAAACAGCAAGACATCATACTTTTTTTGAAATGCTGGGTAATTTTAGTTTTGGTGGATATTTTAAACAAGAAGCCATTGAATATGCTTGGGATTTTTTAACACGCGTGTTGAAATTACCGGAGGATAAATTATGGGTGACTGTTTTTGAAACCGATGATGAAAGTGCAGATATTTGGATCAAACATATTGGCGTAGATCCTGCTCGATTGGTGCGTTGTGGTGCTGCGGACAATTTTTGGTCGATGGGGGATGTAGGTCCCTGTGGTCCTTGCACTGAAATTTTTTATGATCATGGTGAGCAAGTGCCTGGAGGCCCTCCAGGTTCTCAGGATGCTGATGGAGATCGTTTTGTTGAAATTTGGAACTTAGTTTTCATGCAGTATAATATGCAAGAAGGAGGGCGGCGTGTGGACTTGCCTCAACCTTGCGTTGATACTGGAATGGGTTTAGAGCGCATTGCAGCTGTGATGCAAGGTGTACATGATAATTACGAAATTGATATTTTTAAGCAATTAATCACTTCAATTAGCGCTCAATTAGGTGATACAGAGGTCTCTCCAGTGGCTTTGAAGGTGATGGCAGATCACTTGCGTGCCATGGTGTTTTTAATTTCAGACCATATATTACCGAGCCACGAGGGTCGTGGATATGTTTTGAGACGCATTATACGTCGTGCGATTCGTTATGCTTATCAAGCAGGTTATCAGGCACCTTTTTTACATACATTGGTTGAACCGTGTTTACATGCGATGGGTGGAGAAGCTGTATTTCCGGACGTTTGGGTGCAGCGTGAGGCAATCAGTGACGTGATTGAATCAGAGTCAAAAAGATTTAATACGACCATCAATCAAGGCATGCAATTATTAACACAGGCACTTTCTGAGCAGTCTGGGCAGATGCTTTCTGGTAGTATAGCTTTTCAATTGCATGATACGCATGGTTTTCCATTGGATCTGACACAAGATATTGCAGCAGAGAAAGGTATTGCTGTTGATATCGCTGCATTTGAGGTCTGCATGGC
>JAAZZZ010000099.1 GCA_014238985.1 Gammaproteobacteria bacterium | reverse complement strand
ACTGGTGCGATGCGGCAGTTGGGCATTGACCTCTAAGACTAAACACCCTGTCCAAGCCATAAGCACCCAACACAGTCCAAACGCCAAACAACACCCTACAAATCCTAAAGAAGCTAAACTCACAGGCAAGGCCACAGCCACTGCACCCACACAGGTGCCTGCTACCAAAAAAGCGCCTCCAAACACACGGCTCAGTTGCTCTCTTTTTAGACTTTTTTGCTTGCTCAAAAAGGCTCTCCCTGTGTGTCACTTTCTGGATGATGGCTTTGAATCTTTACACTTGAATTTAATAGGCATCAATTCACTTGTTTGCTGTTTACAGACAGCTCAATCTACTCTGGCTTATGAAGCACTTCAACACGATGACAATACGTTTCTTTGATCATAAAAGCTGAAAAAAATGCCAACACTAAACAACAGGGCATAATCAACATAGACCATTGATATGCAACTGATGTATAAACTTTAATCCCATGTAGCATACGTCCATCCCACTGAAAATTTAACAACCATCCAACAAACGGTTGAATAAAGGTAGCCAATAAGACCGAAGACATGTTGGTAAAGGCCATTGAAATACCTGTAACAGATTGAGCGTTAATCTCCCCTGATAACGCATACGCTGTCACCAATCCAGTATTAGCCATGCCATAAAGAAATAAAGCGACAAACACCACAAATGTTGGCAATTCTGGACAATAGAGCACAATAGACAGCAACACCAAGCTCGCCACTGCAGAGCACCATAAGTTGGGTTTACGTCGACCTAATCGATCAGAAATCCAGCCACTTAGGGGGCCCCCTACACCCCAACCTAAAAAGATCATACTCACGGCTTCAGCTGCAATATGATGAGAAAAATGATGTACGTGTTGTAAATACGTCACACCCCATAATTCAGCAAATGACCCTGTTGGCGCATAAATCAATGCAGCAAACACACTCACCCACCATGTTTGAGGATTACGCAATACCGTTGAAAGTCCAGAAAAAACATCCTTCAAAGAAGTGAGTCTTGAATCATTTTTGATGTTTTTTGAATGGTGATCATGCACAAATAGCCAAATTAACAGTGACAAAATAATTAAAATGACCGCCATCCAATACATCGTTGAACGCCACCCAATATTTGACACTGCTAAAGCAACAGGCCCTTCCCCAATCGCTGCACCCAGCATACCAATGGCTTGTGTTGTCCCAGCTAAAAATCCAAAACGATTGGCAGGAAACCATATTGTGGCTAATTTGAGTGTCCCAACAAAAGCAAAAGCGGCACCAAAGCCGATTAAGAATCTAGATAATTCTGCCATCCATAATGAATCTGCAACACCCAACAATATACAACTTAATCCACACACCAATGCTGCAATACGTAGTAATCGATGCGCACCATATCGATCGACCAACATCCCCACTGGTAACTGCATGGCTAAATAAGAAATATAAAAAAATGCAGATAATGTCCCTAACCCCAATGCATCAACCTTGAAAGCCTGCATCAACTCACGCACCATGACGCTGGGGGCCAGTCGTGCAAAATATTCAGCACAGAAAAATGCCGCACCTAAACCCCACACCAACCAGGGGTAATACTTCCATTGTGTAAAACGACTCAACGAACGCTCTGAATGAATTTCAAGCTCAACATTGTTTTCTCCGTACCCAATAGTGCATGATCACTTCCTGTGGCCTTAATCCAGCACATAAAATAATGAACCCCAACAAAACGATGGGCACTGCAACTAACATGACAATATTTTGCTCAAGAATCATGGCGATCGGTGCCATAAACACATCAATCAAATAGATCACTAAACCCACGACTATTGCAGGTCCCACTGTAATCTGTGATGCGCGAGGACGCAAGAGATTTGAGCTTAAGGCAATACTCAAACACAGTAAAAACAGTGTAAATATAGGTGAATATAAGCGATGAAAAAAATGATAAGCATGTTCTGCAACTTCTGTTGGCTGAAAATACTCTGAAAATTTCCAACGTGCATACACAGCAGGCAAAGAGATCATGCGATCAGAGCGCATCGTCAAGGCCAAAATGCTTGGTTGTAAGGGCCAATTCATCCTTTGATCGGCACGCTGTACTGTTTGATCTGTTTGCACAAACCAATATGTGGGTGATTTCAACACCCAATGTCCTTGATTAAAGATTGCCTGCGGCGCTGTAACGATCGTAGCAACATTGTTCGAATGAGGCGTTTGAATGATTTGCATCACACCACTTAAACGTTGAGGCGTTTTGATATCGTGAATATAATTCAGAATTTTATTATCTTGGCCTTGCTGAGACCACCACCATAGGCCTTGTTGTGTCAGCAAAACCTGCCCCTGAGCACGCGCCCTTAATTGCTTGGCTTTAAAGATGGCCATCGGCGCTAAACCTTCCCCCACAGCATACAGCACAACAATCACTAAAATTCCAGAAACACACACACCACTCAATATACGCCTCACTGACCATCCCATGGACCGAAAAGCAATCCATTCTTGCGTGACAGCCCACCGACTCATCAATGCAGCACCTGTTAATAATCCAATTAAAGGTGCTGTCACTTGAATACGACTGGGTAACATCCAAAGCACATACATTAACACTTGCGGAAATTGATAATCATTTTGAATCTCTTTAAGTTGCATCATAACTTCTAAAACCGCACAGATGATCAATACCCAAAGTGTACACTGAACAGCTGTCAATAAGATTGATTTGATGAGATAGCGATAGAGCACTGACATTCAGCCGCCCCGCTTAAGCATCAAACACCAGCGTATACTGATTATTCCCGTGATTAAACACATCAATCCATGTATCGGCCATAAGCCCCACGCACCTGGCACCCATCCCTGTCTTAAAGCATAAACACCTAATAGGATACTCATCTGATAAAAGGCAAAACATCCCGCCAAAGGCAAATACTGGAACCATCGCTGTTGCCTAGAAGCCATCGGCACAGTCACCAGCCCTAAGACAGACAGTACAAAAATAAAAATACAAGGCGAAAAACGTTGATGCCATATCACCTGAGCTTCTAAACTTTTTTCAGCTTTTTTCGTTAAAACAGACCAAGATAGCGTATTTAAATTTAACGTCTGTACCGCTTTGGCATCGTATTGAACAGGGTTTCCTGTATCAGATTCAGGATGCATTTCAGTCAACACATGTCTGTGTTTATTGCGTTTAAATGACATGCTTTCCGTCAAATGATTAAAACTCACCACCGCATGTGCACGCGCCTGACCGCCTATCTGAATCAATTGCCCATGGTGCAATTGCCATTGTAATTGATCGGGATGCTGCACCACTGAAGCTTGATTCGCTTGCCAAATTTTCGTTGAATCGTCTGAATCTTTTGCGGGGAAAATAACCAAAGCCCCTCTCAGCTGACCTTTTGCATCAGGTTTTTGCGTCACGGTCATTAAAGCATATCGATTTCCCGGTAATTCAGTGAGTGTGTAAGGTTCAAGGGCACTGATAACAGACTGCAGCTTCAGGATGCTCAATTGTTTAGAAACTTGCTGCATCAGGTGTGGTGCCCAATAAGTTAACCCCACACATAAAATACTACCAAACAATCCCCATACACCACACCAACACCATTGTCGAAATCGCGTCACACCTAAGCTCAATGCCGCGATCAGCTCTTGCCGCTGTAATAAACGGTCAACCGCTAAAACAATTCCTAATGAAAAACACAACGGTAAGATCTTGACTAAAAGATCCGGCATATATGCC
>JAAZZZ010000098.1 GCA_014238985.1 Gammaproteobacteria bacterium | reverse complement strand
AATTGGGTTCAACCCGAGGGCAATGACCATTAATTTAGATTGACAAGATTGTTCAGGAGAAATCAAGGGTTTTTGATCAGATAAAAGAGTGGTCAGCGGTGTTTGAGTGGGCACTAAGCTCATGCTTTTTCCTCAAGGGTCGTTTGTTCCAGTTGGACACGTGCTTGTAAAGCATAGGATAAAGTATTTCCATCTAAGTATTCAAGCTCACCCCCCATCGGCACCCCATGTGCAATTCGAGAGCAGCTGACATTTAAAGGTTTTGCCTGTTGAGCGATATAATGCGCAGTGGCTTCACCCTCAACCGTTGAATTCGTAGCAATGATTAATTCAACCACGCCTGCCTCTGTAATACGTTTGAGCAGACGATCGAGCCCAATGTCTTTAGGGCCAATACCATCTAAAGGAGAAAGGCGGCCATGTAAGACAAAATACTGTCCTTTAAAAGAGCCCGTCTGTTCAATTGCAATCACATCTTGAGGGGATTCTGTGACACAGAGGAGCGTGGGATCACGTCGCTCAGAGGTGCAAATAGAGCACAGTGTTGTTTCACAATAATTACGACAGCGTTCACAATTTTTAACGGTGCTCACTGCAGTTTCTAAAGCACACGCAAGGTGACGTGCTTGTTGTCGACGGTTGTGTGCCAGCACGTGAAAGGCCATACGCTGTGCTGTTTTAGGCCCAACACCTGGCAGGATACGTAGTTGTTCAATCAATTTTTGAATATTGGCACTGTACATGGAGTGCTTCAATCAGAGTCAGTGTCACGTTGAATGTCTTCAGCGATTTGTGAAAACTCTTGCTGTGACAACTGTTGGATTTGTTCATGTGTTGAGTTGATGGCTGATTGAATGGCCTCTTCTAGGATTGTGCGTTCAAGTGTTTGTGCAGATTCCGAGAGTTTGACCTGAATACAACGATGTTGCCCGTCTGTTTCGATACTGACAATTTCAGATGAATCTGCACCTGTAACGCGCATGGTTTGTAGTTTTTCTTGAGTAGCTTCGACATTTTGTTGCATTTTCTTTGCAGCTTGCATGAGTTTCATAAGATTGGCCATAGCTGTTTCCTTAATCAATCAACGACATCGGGCTGAGAACGCGACTCAGTCCACAGTGTATCATAGTGATGTGTAAAGACCAGTGCAGCAGCGTGGTTCTTTCAGTGGAGATATGATTAAACGATGCGTGTTTTAGGTGGTTGTTTTTTGAGGATCTTTAAGGGTTGGTTGGTTCAATTTTCCATCAAAGGCATCAAGCAGTGTTTGAAGCGCTTGGTCTTCTTCAAGTGCAGCAAGGGCTTTTTTGGGTTTTTCAGCTTCGAGTGTTTGTTTATGTTGTTGAAGGGAGTCGGGGTTATCTTCAGAGCTATGGATATGAACACGAATACCCGTATGTCCCAATTGATTTAATGCAGTTTCAATATGTTGAATGCGTGTGGAGGTGATCAAGGGTTGATGTTTTTTATGGAGGGTTAAGGTCAGTTCATTGTCTTGATATTGATGCCATCCGGTATGTTCTGCCAATGATTGAGTCATGCCTGGTAAGGACAGTTTCTGTACCCATTGATGCCAGTGTTCAGCATCAAAAGGAATTTGAGGCGTAGGCGCATGAGCATCTTGTTGATCTGTGTTTTGAGAGATTGGAGGTGCCTTTGCTGGGGGCGGTGTGGTCGGTGTTTGTGTGGAGGGTGCGGTATGTTGAGCGGATGTTTGAGGTGCGCTGGTTTGTTTAGAGGGGGGATTTGGAGGGCTTGAGTTCTGTGTTTGACACCAAGGCAATTGGGTGTCTGTTGGCATTTCAGGCATGAGGGTTGTCATGCGTAAGAGGGTGATTTCAAGTCCTTGTTGTGGCGTGGGGGCCAGCGGGATGTCTCGCTGACCAGAGAGTGCAATTTGATACAGCAGGTGGATCCATTCAATGTGTTCAGTTGCGGTGCGTTCGGTCCAGTGAGGCACTGCATCAAGCTGAATGGGGCTGTCGAATTCAGGCACGCTGATATGACAGGCCACTGCATGCAGTGTGCTGAGTAATTGTTTTAAAATTGTTTGGCACTGAGCGCCCAGTCGTACCAGAGATTGGCCTAATTCAATCACGGCTTTAGCATTCTTTGAAAGGATAAGAGACAACAATGTGTGAATCTGTTTATCAGAAATACTGCCCAGCATTTGAGTCATATGTGCTGTGGTAATTGAAGTTTCATGACATAGGGCAATGGCTTGATCTAACAAGCTGAGCCCATCACGTACACTGCCTGATGCTGCATGTGCAATCGAGTCGATGGCATCTGGTTCAAAGTCTATCTGCTCTGTGGTTAAAACATGTTGAAAATAGTTAGACAGTGTTGAAGTATCTAAGGCTTCAAGGTGAAACTGCATGCAACGTGACAAAACGGTGGCAGGGAGTTTTTGAGGATCTGTGGTGGCCAGTAAGAATTTCACATGTGCAGGCGGTTCTTCTAAGGTCTTCAGTAACGCATTAAAGCTATGGGTTGACAGCATATGAACTTCATCAATGATATACACTTTAAAGCGAGATTGATTGGGAGAATATTGAACGTTATCTAAGATTTCTCGGGTGTCTTCAACTTTTGTACGAGAAGCAGCATCCACTTCCATCACATCAATATTGTGACCTTTTTGAATGGATAGGCAAGTGGAGCATGTACCACAGGGTGTATCTGTGAGGGTTGTTTCACAGTTTAAACACATGGCCAAAATACGTGCTAAGGTTGTTTTGCCGACACCGCGCGTTCCCGTAAATAGATACGCATGATGTAGGCGATTTTGCTGCAATGCATTTTGAAGTGCAGTGATCGTTGCAGTTTGACCAATCAGTTGATCAAAACGATGGGGGCGCCATTTTCGAGCTAAAACGTAGGACATCAGAGCCTCATATTAAAATAATAAGAGGGTGTTAGCACACTTTCGGCGCCCGAGTTCACTGCGACCGCTGCTTCCTTCCGGACCTGACGGGGTTAACAGTGTATCGCCGCGAAAGGGCCAACACCCAAATTAGAGTATAACGAATAGAGAACGTGCTGTTAAGTCCGAGTTGGAGTCAATTGGTGGGTGCCTTCATTCCTAAACTCAGCCATTCCTAAACTTAGTTGAGGTGTGAGCGGGGTCTACTGGCACTGCATGAACAACATGTGGATCTTGCGCTGCTGGATTATATGGGGGTGGAGGGCTTTGTAGGTGCTGCGGCAGAAAGGGGCCAGATGCATCAGCAGTATATGCGTGTGCGCCACCGCCATCGGCTGAATGATATGCAGGCGAGCGAGATCTGCTGCTGCAATACAAGCACAGGCCTAGCAGCGGTATTGTGAAGCACAATGAGGGTATCACAACGAAGGGCGAAGCCATGGTGAGTAAGGCTGGGTTATAAAGTGCTGTGCCGAGCAATGCGCCTGCAATCCCTAGGAATGAAAGTGATATAAAGTTTTCAAGGTTCAGGCCCCATTTGAATCGAATGCCTAGAGCGAATATATAAACAGGGAGCGCTATCATAGTGATGATTTCTATGAAAGTGTTTCCTGCCCCAAGCATGTTTTTGTCTTTTAAATGTCGGCTTAACTCCATTAATCTTATAAAGATGTTAAGGATCAGAGTGAAAGTCTCTGTTGCATGTGTTGCAGGCAGATAGCATGGTGAAGCGCTACTATTTTGATGAGGTTGATGCTGTGCAGTAGCGTCTTGACGTGCTGGAAAAGCGCGCTGTATATTGCCAGCCAACAGTACAGAAAAAACCATTAAGCCTAAGATTGTTGACGTGA
>JAAZZZ010000097.1 GCA_014238985.1 Gammaproteobacteria bacterium | reverse complement strand
CAATCTGTTCAGTGGTTGAAGCAGCATTTAGAAGACTTGGCCCAATTGGAGCCCTGTGAGACGGTTCGACTGCAGGCACGCTCAATTGTGCCTTATTATGCCAAACAGCTCTCGACTGAATCAGCGCATCATTTGATGCAAATCGTAAGAGGCTCTAGTGATTTTGAAAACTTAATTTTAAGGTTAAATAAAGTTTTGCAAAATATTGCATAATATTAATATTTTTTACCAGAATTGATTCAAAAGGCATGAGGCGTTTCTCTTATTTTTAAGACCGCCTGATTTTTCTGTCGGCTGCAACTCGGGTTGTTTTTTTGCCCTCGCTGTTCCAGTGGCACAGGGCCAGGTAGTGAAAAAAGAGATTCGGAGGCTTTGAGCTTCTTGAATCTCAAATCTCACAGCACACTGTCCATCATTAGACTTGTAACAGCCTTACTCAGATCCAGCAAGACCACCAGGACTGGGACTTTGAGACCTCGGCGCCGGCGAACCCTCGGCGCTCTGCTTGAGTTGTGGTGATGCTGCTTGTTGTGCCCTAGTAGGGCTGCTTTCTAGCCGCATCTTAAGAGCACTATCAGCTCTAGCACGGCCGGCACCGGGCGTAGAACGCTCCTGCTCAGTCGGCTCGCTGCTGCCGCGGTCAGCACCTAACAACGGTGCTTCAAGGCCGCTAGTATCCTCTCCCTCATTTAAAATATGCGCCGCAGCAGAACCAATAGTACGCCTATCTACTGCTTGTGAACTTGCTGTTAATGAAGCAGCAGGTCCTTGAGCTGCACTATTCCTACCTGCTACATCTCCGCTCTGCAATTGATCGGATGATACATGGGAAGCATCTTCACGACTGCTTTTCTTTATCCAATCTTTTAAAACATCAGACGTATCATTGTCATCAAACATTTTATGTGTATCATAAAAATAACGCGCTAAAATGGGTTGCTTCTCTAAATGCGCCTCCAATTCCGCATGAGGATTACCTTGGATATTCAACAAAAAAGTCTTTTCTAACCCCATACCAGACAATGACTTAATCCCTTCAATCAGACATAAAATTAATGAACCTAAACTGACAGCAACCAGTGGCAATGACATTCCATTCACAGCCATTACGATCAATGCCGATGAACCCAAAAAAAGACCCATAACTGAAACCAACCGAATCAATCGACTTAGGCTAATTTTATTGAGATCTTTACAGATTCTATGACTTCGATACAGGCGGATCATTAAAAAACAAAAGGGCACTATCATTAAACCCGATATCATAATTGAACTTAAGAGCCCTGAACCCATGAGGGGGAGTGTGATGTTGAGCACTGAAAAATTTTTGAGCAACACAGCACTTGTAGATAGCATTTTTGCAAAAGACATTGGCATATTAGCCATAAAAATCGCAGTCCCTAATGATACAGCCATCAGAATCATTGCAGAACGTCTAAACGCTTTTTTCATATTATCTTGACCACTATAATACAATTGCTTTAACCCCGAAGCCCCCCATGTTCCGAGCGCCAAAATAGCTAACATCACACCGATTGCGGCTACATTACTCACAACAAGGGGTGCGTATCCAGTGATCATTAAAGCCACAAACCCAGCAACACACAATGGTGCAATGAGATTAGAGGTTAAAGGAAGAAGATATCGATCTCGTAATAATGGGAGAGATTCATTATATCTAGAGATTTTTTGATCTAAACATTTAAGATATTGAACACCATAGATATAAGGCTGAGGATTGTATTCAGCATCGTATTTATTATCTTGATCATTATGATCCTGCTCATACCACAATTTAGAAGGAGGCTGACCACTTATAGGTGTGCGCTTAAAGAACTCAATCATTTGATCTTGATATGCTTTAGATTGAGGATTTAAATCTCTGTGAACTTCATCCGTTGGGCACTTCATGTAATGCTTAAACGTCTGAAGGGTTGGGGCATCTGCAGGCATCTGAGCCCCCAGTGTAAATTGAATCGCTAAGTTTGAATCTGAATAATCTGCCCGAAATTGATCAATCGCTAATCGAGCCGCTGCTGCAACAATAAAATCTGGATTACGAAATGCGTTACATCCCAATGCAGTCAAATAAACATAACCCTCACCATCAGAATTCTCATGAGCTAATTGCAGGGTATGGTAATAATTACTATAGTTTAATTGAAAGCATGCTTTTTGCCCCTCAGGACTCATGGCATAGGACAATACATCATCAGTCTCCCCAAAGGACGTTCTCTCTCCATTCCTAAAGTCCAATGCAGCCGCTTGAATGATGTTAAATTGATTCGTCTCTTGTGTATACTGCTGAAGAGGGAATGGATCATCTGTAGCTTGTGGTACAGGCCCATCTTTTTGAAAAGCCGTTAAATCCTTATGAAGGTATACCCCACCGATTGAACGCAACCTACCGGGATACCTTGTCCTTGTGTCAGAATCTTTGCCACTGATGCCTAAAGGAGCATCACTGTTCTGATACAGCGATTCTTCCTGAACATTACCCCTACGATCAAATGCACCACCCTCAGTGGACTGATGCGCTGCGGATTGAATAAAGATCTTTTTACCCTGATGCTCCGGAATGGGCTCAAATAAAACATCTGGGACATTTTTTCGTACAACATCTGGGACATTTTCTCGTACAACAGGGGCCACAGGAGGGCTCTGTGCTTGCCCTTGCTGAACTGGAGCACTCTGAAGGCAGGCTTCCCATGAGTGCTCACTTTTATCCTTAACGCTATCAAGGCATGCTTGTGTTAAATAAACCCGCTTATCTACCCCTTCAGTCTGATTCCTCTGAATCTGTAAAAGAACTGATTTCTGAAAAGCAGCACTGCTTAACAATGGAGCAAATGCATTATAAGCGATGGAATTTGGATCTCGATAAATTTCACCTTTTGTACCTGTCCTGCAGGCGAACAATAATTTAAATTGATCGAATAACGCTGGATTCGCCTCTGCACTCAAAGGAAATTCAGGGTTTGCTTTGTCGATAAAATCACTTAATGACTGATCCTCCCCCACCGTCTCGGTAAAAACTAAAAATTTACGAGCCCATTCCTCTGCATCTTGTTGCTCCATAATGCTTTTTTTTGACAGAGAAGGCTCAAAAATACGCCTTGCATCCCACATTTTCCGCATTCGCTGCCTCCTTTATAAAATCATAATTCCTATATTGTATAGCACAAAAATAAACTGCTGTGCTGAGTTTCTAATGAATGATCGTTATAAATTAGCACACTGATCTTAAATAAAGCTTAAATCCAAAGGGTTCATATTCTAAGAAATGCTTAATGCCCTATTAAATGTTAAGCTTAAAGGATATCTTGTAATATGTTCATTTATATCATTATTATTATGCGCCTTGATTGAAGGGAATCAGTAGCTAACGTTGAGGTAATGAACAGATTTTCATTTTAATCACTGAGTCGATCATATCTTAATCTGCTATCTTAAATCTTGATGATGGTTTCGCTAAATTACACTGATTTAAAGCTTGATGATGGTTTCGCTAAATTACACTGAAGGTGTTGGTGTTGTGCTACTTGCAGATGGCGTATCTTGCGAAGATTTTGGATTTTGAGCTGCCTTTTCTAAGCTTGGAGTTCGTTGCACTGCATCATGTTTTTGTGAGGGTGTGGATTGATCAACAATACGACTGCCTGCTGCTTGTAAACTGTCCTCAGCATGTTTTAGGCTGAACGAAGGAACCATTATCCTGCCGGTATTTAAGCGCACCTGCATGTGCAGCACCTTTAGTGCCGCCTGCTTGAAGGTAAAGT
>JAAZZZ010000096.1 GCA_014238985.1 Gammaproteobacteria bacterium | reverse complement strand
AACAAAAGTCACCCGTGTTGCGTTACAAAATGCTGCATCTGTTGCAGGGCTCTTACTGACTACAGGTTGTATGATCTCTGAAATTCCTCAAGCAAAAGATACAGAGGGAGATGCTGGTGGTGCTGCAGGTGGTATGCCAGGTGGTATGCCAGGTGGTATGGGCGGTATGCCAGGCATGATGTAATAGATACCTCATCAATTCTGAATAAAAAAGCCTGCAATTGCAGGCTTTTTTATTTTTGAATCCATTGGATTGTCCATCCATCTTCATTAGGTTTGCAGTGTATTTGAGTTGAGATGCCAAGATTAGGCACATATACAAGTGTTTGGTCTAAGAAAATCAAAGGATAATATTGACGTATCCAGGGGGGTATGTTTTGTTCATGCAGCCATTTTTTGAGAGTGCGATGCCCTGCACGTTCGTGTCCATATAGACAGATGCGCTCACCACCTGATCGAAATTTAATGGTGAGATTTTGTATACACTGCATTCCTTTCCCAGCAGTACGGTGTGCTTTTAAAATACCGAGATTATGAGGCAAAACATACTGGGCATTATGATCAAATTCAAGTTTGTTTGGTGGTAAAATGTTTGTTTGAATCTTACTTGAAGGCATGATGAAGTAAAGCCATGTACGATATTTTTTGAGTATGGCATGACTGCAATGGCATTCAGGGTGTCGGTCAGATTTTGCCTGTTTGAGTTGTTGGCATAATGTTTCGAGTTTAATACGATTTGGAGGATTAATATCAAAATGACGTAACCAATAGATTAAAGTATTGAGTTGTCTTTGAAGAGGCAAGCTTAAGAACTGTTTTAGATCTAATCGTGGTGGATCTTCGTGTGCCATGCGTGCTAAATCGATTTCTGCTAATGTATCGAGTAATATTTGAGCATCTTGTAAACGTTGTTGAGTGCGTTGAATGCACTGAATAATAGCCGGATGGCGTGCTTGTAATGTAGGTAATACTGTTTGGCGTAACCAGTTGCGTTCAAATGCAGTGTTGGCATTGCTAGGATCTATAATAGGCTGTATTTGGTGATATTTTGCATAATCTAAAATTTCTGTGTGCAAGATATGGAGCAAAGGTCTCAAAACTTCAAAGTGTTGATGTTGACGTTTGATTTTCATGCCGCTGAGTCCAAGCAATCCTTGTCCATTACAGAGTCTTTGTAACACCGTTTCGGCTTGATCATTTGCATGATGTGCTAAAAGCAACTTGCCGTGTTTTGGAATATGTTGTGTGAAAGCATTATAGCGTGCACTACGTGCTGCGGCTTCAAGGCCATGAGGATGATTTTGATTGACATGAACAGGGAGTGCAGTGAACGGAATATTTAGAGTTTTGCAGTAATCTTTGCAGTGTGTTGCCCAATTCTTTGAATCTGTTTGCAACTGATGGTTAATATGAAGCGCGTGTACTGACAGTTGATCCCGATAATGATGACAGTACGCTAAACTATGTAAAAGTACTGATGAATCGACTCCACCACTGAAACCTATCCAAAGTGTTTGATGGGATAAATCTTGTGTGTCTAAAAACTCTAGAATAGTTTGAATTAAAGGATGTTCATTTATGCTCATGATCCAGTTGAAATATGCTCGAGCATCAATTTTTCATAACGACGTTTTAAAAGTTGTTCGGTGGGAAGATGATTGAAGTGATTCAATTGTTCTATCAAGACATTGCGTAGATTATCTGCCATTTGATCATAGTCGGTATGGGCACCACAGAGGGGTTCGGGAATAATGTGGTCAATGAGCTGATGTTTCATTAATTGTGTTGCTGTTAAGTTGAGTGCTTCTGCAGCTTCAGAAGCTTTTTGAGTGTTTTTCCAGAGAATAGATGCGCAACCTTCCGGAGAAATGACTGAATATATACTATATTGGCACATCAATGTTACGTCTCCTACACCAATAGCCAATGCGCCGCCAGAGCCCCCTTCGCCAATGATCGTACAAATAATGGGTGATTTACAGGTGGAAAATTCAAACAAGTTTTTTGCAATGGCTTCACTTTGATTGTGTTCTTCAGCGTCGATGCCAGGATAAGCGCCGGGTGTATCGATAAACGTGAATATGGGCAGTTCAAATCGTTCAGCTAATTGCATCATGCGTAATGCTTTACGGTATCCTTCAGGCAAAGGCATACCAAAATTATGTTTGAGACGTAAGGCTGTATCACGACCTTTTTCCTGACCGATGATCACACAACTTTGACCTTGAAAACGTGCTATCCCAGAAATAATTGCGTGACCTGCTCCATAATGACGATCTCCATGGAGTTCTTGAAAATCTGTAAATAATCTTTTGATATAGTCAGATGAATGGGGGCGGTTAGGGTGGCGGGCTAATGCAACGATTTGATCACATGTGAGTTTTGAAAAAGTTTTCTTTTTAAGTTTTTCAGCACTTGTTGTTAATTTTTCAATGGCTTCTTGTACATCATGATCAGGTGATTGTACGCGTTTTAGCTCACTGATTTTCTCTTCAAGCTCTTGAATAGGACGTTCAAAACTCAGTGTCTCAATTAAGTCTGCCATAGGATTATCTCTGTTGGATGATATCATCACATTGATTAAACTCATTTCTAGTATAAATCAATCAATCTTCAAATGGAATATATCTCAGGTGTTTGGTTATTTTTTATTATTTATGTTAGTTTTATGATCCAATATTTATAGGGTAGGTCATGTTGGTCCTTGGGGTGGAAACTTCGTGTGATGAGACCAGTTTAGCATTTTACCACACTGAAACAGGTTTAATTGATCAAGTTATTTATAGTCAAATTGAGCAGCATCAGTGCTATGGGGGCGTTGTACCTGAAATCGCTGCGCGTACACATTCAGATCGTATTGTGCCACTTTATCATGAATTATTAAATCGAACGCAAGTTCGGGCTGTCGAGATTGACGGTGTTGCTTATACGGCTGGACCTGGATTAGTTGGGGCCTTGATGGTGGGTGCTTGCTTTGCGCATAGTTTTGCAGAAACGTGTGGCTTGCCTAAGGTTGCCGTGAATCATCTTGAAGGACATATTTTTTCAGCTTGGTTACCTAAAATGCAAGTACAATGGCCTTGTTTAGTCTTATTGGTGTCAGGTGGGCACACGGCTTTAATTTTAGCTCAAGGGATTGGTAAATACGTATTATTGGGACAAACGCTTGATGATGCTGCAGGTGAAGCTTTTGATAAAACAGCAAAATTGATGGGCTTGCCTTATCCAGGTGGAGTATATTTAGATCAATTGGCCTTGAAAGGCGATGCTGAACGCTTCAAATTGCCCAGACCTTTAATTCATCAGGCAGGGTATGATTTTAGTTTCAGTGGATTAAAAACTGCAGCCATTAGAGTTTGGGAAACTTGTCATCAAACAGATCTTGATCGTGCTGATCTTGCGGCTACTTTTCAAAATGCTGTGGTAGATTGTCTGCTCACGAAAACAGTTTCAGCCTTAAAAGCACATTCTGTGAAGCAATTTGCTGTTGTGGGCGGCGTGAGTGCAAACAGTGATTTACGGCAGCGTTTGAGGAGTGTTTTACCATCATTAGGGGTGGATTTATTGATGCCTGATGTGTGTTATTGTACCGACAATGCAGCGATGATTGCTGCTGCGGGAGCTGCTCGGCTCGTCTTGGGTTCTCAAACGCCTGAAGCAATTCAAGTTGTTGCGCGTTGGCCTATTGATCAATGCTTCGAAATAGATGAATTTTAGGTTCGTGGCCTGTGTATAAGTTTTTTATATTATTGTGGTGTTTCATCATGAGTAGAAAAGATATTAATGCAAGGGTGAAAGTTAAAGAATTGTTATGAAAATAAATAC
>JAAZZZ010000095.1 GCA_014238985.1 Gammaproteobacteria bacterium | reverse complement strand
AAATGCTTCAGATGCAATGGCGTGTGTATCAATATCTGTTAAGCCCTGACACACCGTACTGATATGCTGCTGAAGCCAAGTTTGCGTCACTGAAATGTGTTGGCCGAATTGCTTCACTTGAATCGTGGGCTCAGTGGCAACAGGTGATGTATGAAGTGCTTGTGCTACTTGGCGAGCCTGTGCGCGCCTTTCACGGTATAAAATATAGCTCTTAGCAACCTCTGGATATTCGCGCATTAAAATCAGTTCGACTTTATCTTGAATATCTTCAATATGAATCACACTACCCGCTTCTCGCCGTTCAATGAAAAGTTCAAAAACTTTTAAAGCCACTTCACTGGCCCAAACACTGACACGCTCAGAATCAGCTGCACCACTGCCTTCAACAGAGACAAATGCATGTGTTACAGCAGTTTCTATCTTCCTAACGTTAAAATCTGTTGTATTTCCAGCGCGTTTGATCACTTTGAATTGATTCAACTGATTGATTATGTGTAATTCATCTTGAATATGTTGTGCAGCATCAGGATTCACTCCAATATTTGATGACAATGGTAAAATCAAATCAACTTCTTTAGCTAGCGTAGTCGTCACAAATCTACCCCTTTTTTTAAAATCTTTAATAAAACAAATCTTTATAGAAAACGGCATACCCACTACATGTTGCGCATACACCCACCTGAAAACACAATATAATGGGTTTGCAGGAGTATTGCAAGTGGAATCAGACAGTGCAATGCTCATGCTTTAAAAAGAGAATAATTGTCAATGACATCGTATCGATGCTAGAAACTTTAGCTCAACTTTAACGCATAAATCGAGTTAACAAACTTGCAAAGTTTGATATAAATGATAGAATCGCAGCTCAGACGCGCCGAACAGTGCTTAATAGAGTGCTAGAACGGTCTAAATATGATGATGAGGACGGTGAATTTTCATGCCAAAAATTGAAGTGACAAAATGTGGGGGCAATGCTGACGTTGCGATTCGTAAACTTAAAAGACTATGTGATCGTTTAGGTATTCTTAAGCGTATTCGAGCACTTGAACATCACGTCAAAGCAACGACGAAACGCAGACGGATGAAAGATGCCGCTCGTAAACGCGTCTTAAAGCGTCAATCGCAATTAGAAGCAACGATTCTAGGCCGTCGTCGTCGACAACGCTATCGCTAAAAAATCACGGTGGCAGATAACATGTTACATGATATACAAACACAGATTTCAGAGGACATGAAAGCCTGTATGAAATCAGGTGACAAAATCAAACTGCAAACATTACGATTGATGTTAAGTGCACTTAAAAACAAATCTATTGATATGAAACAAGCATTGGATGAACAACAAGCGTATGCGGTCTTGATCACACTTAAAAAACAATGGCAAGAAGCACAAAAACAATGGGTTCAAGCAGGCCGAACAGCACAAGCTGAACATGAACAAGTACAATTGGATCTATTGGCTCATTACCTACCTAAACCATTGAATCAAGCGGATATTGAGGCACATATTGACCGCTGTATCAATGAACTCGATGCAAAAGAACTTTCAGATATGGGCGCTGTCATGAAACAACTGCGCCCACAGTTGACAGGCCAATGCGATATGGGCGAAGTGAGTCAACTGGTCCGATCAAAATTAACCTCATCCCCTCATGAGTAATCGATTTCAGCAAACCTTTATTGATGAAATTCTATCCAAAGCAGACATCGTTGATACCATCTCTAGCCGTGTTAAATTGAAAAAAGCAGGTCATGAATATAGTGGGCTTTGTCCCTTTCATTCAGAAAAAACACCTTCATTCACCGTCAGTCCTCAAAAACGTTTTTATTACTGTTTTGGGTGTGGCGCAAACGGTAATGTCATTAATTTCATGATGCAATTTGATCATGCTGAATTTAGGACAGTCGTCACACAACTTGCGCAACATCTAGGCATTCCTTGCCCAGAAACCCAAGATGATCAGCAGCAATACCAACTCAATCACGCTGCCAAACACTTAATGCAAAAAATTCAACGATATTATCAGCAACAACTACAGCAAAATACTCAGGCCCTTCAATATTTAAACGCCCGTGGACTGAGTGATCAAGTTATTCATCAATATGGATTGGGCTTTTCACCTAAGTATCAAAAACCTTTACATCAAATATTAAACCTTGGTCAACAAGATATCGCTTTATTACAACGTACAGGTATGATTTACACTGATGATCAGGGACGTCATAACACGCGTTTTCGTGGGCGACTTATCTTTCCTATTCGAAATTTTCAAGGTGAAACCGTTGGCTTTGGTGGTCGCCAGTTGACTGAGGGTCGAGGTCCAAAATATTTAAATTCACCCGAAACTGAATTATTTAAAAAATCCTTTGAACTCTATGGCTTATATGAAGCGAAACAGATGAAGAAAAAGCTTGAACGACTCATTGTCGTTGAAGGCTATATGGACGTTATTTCTCTTGCTCAGCATGGCGTTTATAATGCAGTTGCAACCTTAGGCACTGCTATCAATGCCCAACATATCCGTAACCTTGCTCGACAAGCTCAGCACATTGCTTTTTGTTTTGATGGTGATGCTGCGGGCCAACGTGCAGCTTGGCGAGCCTTCACCCAAAGCCTGCCCATCATGCACGACGGATTACATTTATCTTTTGTTTTCTTGCCTCAAAATGAAGATCCAGATAGTTTTATCCAAAAACAGGGGAAATCTAAGTTTGCTGAATATTTTAAACAGGCAAAACCTGCAACAGAATTTTTCTTTGAACACATTTTCAAAAACCACCGAACTGATACCCTATCCGGTCGTGCTGCAGCAGCTCAAGAAGCGCTTGAACTGATTCAAACTATTCCCAATGGAATCTTCAAACACCTCATGCAGCAACAGCTGGAAATCACCCTCTCATTAGGCAAAGACACGCTTGCTCAATTAAACCCTGCCCCCCCTTCTCGAACACCGAGGCTACGCATTGATCACGATCATCTCTCTCAAGTCATTTCAATGTTATTGCAATGCCCTAGTATTTATGATGCTTTCACAGTGAGCAACTTGCTTAAAGAACAAACAGATACGAAAATACAGTGGCTTTTAACCCTCCAACACACAATTCAAGATCACCCAATGATTTCCACTGCAGGACTGTTGCAACGTTGGGAAAAACATGAAGCATACCCTTGGTTGGTCAAACTTGCCATGCAACCACATTTGTTATCTGAAACAGCTTTTGCAGTTGAGTGCAATCATCGACTTGAAACACTCAAAGATCAATTGATACAAGAAAAAATAAATGTTATACTTTCTGAAGCTAAATTGAGAGGGTTGAGCACGCAAGAAAAGCAAGCACTCAATATGTTAATCAAATTAAAAGTTAAGCGGAAACAACACAGTCAGTCGATTTGATCGATGTGTTTGTGGCCTTTCCAATGTTCTACTTACATTAGTGATGGAGTCTAAAATTGGCTGAAAAAAATCAAAACTTGCCTTCCTTGAAAAATGAATCTGGACATTTAAAAAGTTTAATCAGTTTAGGTAAATCTCAAGCTGGCTATATCACGCTCGCTCAAATTAATGATGCAATGCCTCAGGAAATCATTGGAGTTGACCTGATCGAACAAATCATGGTTGCACTCAGGCGTTTCAAAATTGAAATTGTTGAAACACTGCCGGAAGCATCAACTGATGATAAACTGTTCGATTCAAGAAACAGTGATGAAGAGAGCACAGAAGAATGGGTTGAAAGCCTGACTAAAGCCCGTGATACTGTGCGCTCATACATGAAAGACATGGGACGTGTCCCACTTTTATCACGCGAAGAAGAAGTTGTCATTGCAAAACGTATTGAAGCCGGCATTCAGTTTCGTTTAGCTGCGATGTCAAGCT
>JAAZZZ010000094.1 GCA_014238985.1 Gammaproteobacteria bacterium | reverse complement strand
AAGGAATTTTACCGCCGAGTTTTTGGAATTTGCTGGGGTCTTTGAGAAATTCAACCAGCTCAGAGACTTCTTGCTTGGCTTCTGTAATGCCTGCGACATCTTTGAAAGTGACTTTGGGCACTTCATTGCCTGTGAGCATTCGAGCACGATTGCCACCAAAGGACATGGGGCCGCGTCCGCCTGCACCACCGCCTTGCATTTGACGCATAAAGAACAGCCATACACCAATGAGTAGTAGCATTGGGAACCAATTTAAAAAGATCGTCATCAATAGGCTGCGACGTTCAGGCGGCGTGCCTTTAACGGCAACATTTTTTTTGATGAGCTCGTTTAACAAATAGGGATCAGACATGGGCATATAGGCTGTGAAGGTTTGTCCGTTGTTATTTTCACCTGAAATGCTTTGTTCCTGAATGGTCACGCTTTTGATATCACCTTGGCCCACTTGTTTAATGAATTGTGAATAAGGCAATTCATTTGAATGTGCTTGTTTAGGGCCAAAATTACTGAAGACTGAGATCATGATAGCTGTAATGATGATCCATAGAAGGAGATTTTTAAACTTTTCGCTCACAATTTTCCCTTGCTCAATGTTGTGTTAGGTGGAAGGTTCATACTTTAGGTTTGGGCATTATACTCAATATCAAGTATCAGGGGAAGGTGTGTCGGTTATAAATCAGTTCATATTTTTGAAAGAAGTGTGAATGCATGCTGTGTATTCTAGAAATATCTCTTGCTCAAACATCTATCTTCATAGCGACAAACTTATAGAGTGGTCAGCTTGAAGTAAAGATGTTCTTTCATGCATTCCGGTGATTATAGTGTTTGTAACAGAACCAGCCGTAACAGGGCTTTGACTCAATGCTGGAGCAGGCGCCGTGTTTTGAGGGTTATCATCCCAGATAACATGCTGTTCATCTAAAGATTGAGCTGTTGTCTGTCGAGGATCTGTGTCGCTTGTTTTGATCTGGATGCCGTGGGTTACATACTCTAGATTGCGTTTATGAAGATCAATGTCGCTTGAATGGTCCCAGAATGTACTTTTAAATATGAGTTTGGCAGCTCCAACTGCGAACGCTAGAGCAGTGAATGCAGTGACGAAAATAGGCAGGGAGTAGAAGGTCACTGCTGCGATTGTCGCTGCAGCGGTGAATAGTGTCGGTGCAATAATATGTGTCAAGATGATCTTCAGGCGCTGTTTTTTGCTTTTTTTAAGGTCTTTTTGTATGGATTCCATCACATTTCTTTTTACATTTTCATTCACTATTGCTGCATATTTAACTGCATCTATTCCTTGTTCGCTGCTTTCCGCATTTTGACTCCGAATCGGACGACCCTGCACATCATTTTTATTCGCACTGGATAGATCTTTATCTGCAAGCCATTTGAATATCTTATAATGTTCTATATTTTTAAAAGGGTCTTGGAATTTTTGTGGTGCCCCTGTCGCCGATGGATCAAATTGTAAAGGACATTGAAGATCAATCACCATAAAATTCAAAAGTCCCTGATTGCGTGTTGATACATTTGCTTGTACAGCGACCACTAACAGTTTACATTTTTCATCAGGTAAAGCATCTTTGAATACTTGCGTTAATATCTCTTTATGCTCGAATGTTAAATGTTTTTGCCCCCAGCCCTTAACGAGCGCGTGCCTCATCTCAGATAGACGCTCACGCCTCATGGTACGTGGGTATGCAGGGGTGAGGGCCTGTAAGTCTTCTTTAATTTCTTGAAATTTTTCTTGTCTTACAGCCGCTTCTATTTTTTTAAGCATTGGAAGGGAATGCTTTTCAAGGTCAAGGCTTGTACGGGAACGCATCAACAATCTCCTGAGTTCATTCAGATTTAATCTATAATGATATGATACTGTAGTAAGATTAAAGTTTCCTTAAGTCATTGATTTTTTTTTATTATATGCTGGCGAGCATCTAGTCTAAATGGATGAAGGTGCTATCCTGATGATCTATACGTTTTGATCTTTAAAATGGCAGGTGTGTTGAAACCTCAGTGTTTTTTAGCGTTGTTTTTTAGCGTTCATAGTGTACAACCTCCTGTGGCTCATGGCCGAACTGTTGCCCATGAGGGTCTTGTTTGGGTCATGAAACAGGTTGTACATTCATGGCCAACCTTTTGCGGTGTAGGTGCGATTGGGCCAGGAGGATCCATCATGGAGCTAGAAAGATGATCTTGAGTAGCTGCGCTTTCTGTGCCAATGCTCAACAATCTTAAGTACTCATCGTGCAAAGGTTGAAGTGCTTCATTGATAATGGCTGCTTTTTCTTGTGTTGATGTTTCAGGAAGTTGTGCATGTTGTGTGGCTCGAGCATTCATTTCTTCACTGAAGGTCTTGTGGTGTTTTTTAAATTGATGTTGCTGATAAGTATCATCTAAGGGTGTGTTGAGCTGTGTCAGCGCATCAGTGGCCATCATTGCAATATCGGTATGCGCTGTGTTTGTGTTTTTTTGTGCTTCAAAAAGTTCTGTTAGGAACGCATGATGTTTAATGCTTTTGATCAAGATTCCATTCAAGGCTGCAAAGATCCATAGGTTTTGATCATCGCGCAAGTGTTGATGGGGAAATGTTTCTCGCATATTTTCATTCACTGTTGTCAGTGATGCGCCGTAGGTCAATAAGTAGTGTAGTGTTTCTTGATGCTGTTCAGGCAGGATTGGGGATACATCAGACAGTGCTCTTCTTGAGGTGATGGGCGAGGTGGTGATGGGCGTTCTGCTGTCAGGAGAGGACAGTAATGCGCCATCTTTCAGCAGCGCTACTACAATTTTTGGATCGCATTTTTTAATCTTTAAGGCGATTTTTAAGTACTCGATTGCCCTAAGTGTTCGATTCCTGTTAGGTATTTTATTAGCTGTAGACCATCGGGCCTGATCGGTTGTTTGTGCGCTTTGATATGCGCTTTCAAACGCTTTAAAATCATTGGCCTGAATGGCCAATACGACAGGATCTTCTGGCATTTTTCTGGAATGACGCCCGCAGCACCAATTTAGCATATGATATCCCCCTAAATGATTAAACGATCTATCATGCACGCTCAAACCTTAAGGTTTCCTTAAGAGATGAATTTTGATAGTGTAAAATTTTTCACGTGCTGGAGTGCAAAGGGCCATGATGCAATGGCGTCAATCTGGAAGTGCTTGGATCGGGGGTTCAAGCGACCATCAGCCTGAGTGGGTGGTGTGTTGGCTGCATGGCTTAGGGGCAACAGGCGCTGAATTCAAGCCTGTGATTGAAGCATTGTCTTATCAATGGCAGGCATCTGTAGAATGGCACGTGCTTCAGGCACCGGATCGACCTGTGACGCTGCATGGGGGTCGGGTCATGCCGGCATGGTATGATCTGTATGGCCTCTCTGAAAATGCAACTCAAGATGTTGTGGGCATTCAGGCAGCAGCACAAAACTTACAGCATTGGTGCCAGGCGCAGTTAGACCGAGGCCTTCAATCGCGTCAAATCATCCTCATTGGGTTTTCTCAGGGAGGCGCTTTGGCCTTGTATACAGCCTTGACGATGCCCATGACCTTAGGTGCAGTGGTGGGGTTGTCGACCTATTTGCCACTGACGGACCAACTGTCACAGGCCGTGGTGACGCAATCAGCGCCGATCTGTTTAATGCATGGTGATCAAGATCCGCTGATTCCCTCGAGTGCCGCCACCGCCACTCATACACATTTAAAACAACTTACACAAGGTGCTGTGGATTTGTTTTGGTATCCTATGGGGCATACAGTGTGTCCAGAACAAATTGATCGATTGATTCAATGGTTGAGGGCTTTGAGCCCTCGCGAGGCTTAGCTAGCGCGCGCGAGGCGGCGTATCATTCTTGTGTCGCCTTCTGCGTGATGATGCCCTGTTTTCATGCTGTGGTATTGCTGTGTGCGCAGATGGTGCAAGCTGGGCTGAGGGCAGTG
>JAAZZZ010000093.1:3666-3964 GCA_014238985.1 Gammaproteobacteria bacterium | reverse complement strand
TCAATGATTCGAGATTGTGCATTTGAACGGTATAAAATAGCGATGTCGGATAGGTAACTGCCATCTTGTTGAGCGGCCTGAATTTGATGACATAAATACTGTGCTTCATCAAATTCATTGTAAGCATTGTAGCGCGCAATGTTGTCACCTGATGAACCTTCTGTCCACAGTGTTTTGCCCATTCTTTGAACATTGCAGGCAATCAGATGATTTGCAGCCTTGAGAATGGTGGCTGTAGAGCGATAATTTTGTTCCAGTCGAATCACTTCAACATCTTTAAAATCATCTTTAAATTTGA
>JAAZZZ010000093.1:0-3656 GCA_014238985.1 Gammaproteobacteria bacterium | reverse complement strand
TGCACCACGCCAGCTGTAAATAGATTGATCATCATCACCCACAGCTGTGATCCGTGTTTGAGGGCCACATAAATTTTGAATCCAACGGTATTGAAGTGTATTGGTGTCTTGAAATTCGTCAATCAGTAGGTGTTGAAAGCGCTCATGATACTGTGTACGCAGGGTTTGATTGTGTTCGAAGCATTCCACGGTTTTGAGTAAGAGTTCTGCAAAATCAACCCAGGCAGATGTTTGACAATGTGATTCATAGTGTTGATACACAGCGCCCATGGTTTTGGCATAATGGGTGTTGTCTTGAAAAGCATGGGCCGCGCGAATGCCTTGTTCTTTAAATTTATTGATCATGGCTTGCGTTTTTTTTGCGGGCCATTGTGCTTCATCTAACCCCATTTCTTTTTGTATTTTTTTGATGCAACGTTGTTGATCATCTTGATCTAGAATTTGAAAGGTTTCAGGCAATCCGGCTAAGTCATGATGTTGTCTGAGCAGGCGATGGCACAGGCTGTGAAATGTACCGCACCACAAGCCAGGCAAGGGTAGATCCACTTCATTTTCAATGCGTTGTCGCATTTCTTTAGCAGCTTTGTTTGTAAATGTGACAGCTATGATTTGATTGGGGCCAGATGTTGATTTTGCATGAGCCAAATGCAACGTTGGACCAGCACCCGCGTTTTACCGCTACCCGCGCCGGCAATGACCAATGTATGGCGGGCAGATGCTGTCACTGCAGCGTGTTGTTGAGGGTTAAGTTGTCCAATGGCAGCGGGCATGATGCATTCCTGAGTACTCAGCAGTGTGTATGTTAGGCAAGCTGCATGCTTTTGTCTATGCGAAATATCATAAGATGCAATGCATTCATCGATAGTTCGATAGGTTTTGAGGAGATGTAGTCTGTGATCAGGGTCTTGATTTGATTCAATCTCGAGCATTTGTGCTAAATTTAATGTAGATGGGATTGACCTTAAGCAATGATAGCGCTAATCTTAGGCCATTGTGTGGGCCGTTAGCTCAGCTGGTAGAGCACCGGACTTTTAATCCGTTGGTCGTGCGTTCGAATCGCACACGGCCTACCACTATTGATTTGAACGAATTAGAGACCGTCATGGATTTTGATGTCAGTGAGCACCTGAATCATATTAAAACGCTGGATAAGCGGTTGAATGCGCTTCGGGGGTATCTTTGACTACACTGAGAAAAAAAATAAACTGGAAAAAATCCAGGTTGAATTAGAATCAGAAGCGGTCTGGGCCTCACCTGAGCGTGCAAAAACCTTGGGGCAATCGCGTGCACAGCTTGAAGGGGTGATTGAGGCCATTGATGTTGTGACAGATCAGTTGGCTGATCTGCCTGAGTTGCTCACCTTAAGTGCGAGTGACAATGATTCAGAATCGATTCAAGCGATGCTCGATGAAATTGCTGCGTGTGAGGATCGAATTTCAACGTTGGAATTTCAGCGGATGTTTACAGATCCTATGGATCCGAACAGTTGTTTTTTGGATGTTCAAGCAGGTTCAGGTGGAACAGAGGCGCAAGATTGGGCACAGATGCTGTTGAGAATGTACACACGTTGGACGGAACATCGTGGTTTCAAAGTCAAATTGATTGAACAATCCATGGGGGATGTTGCTGGGATTAAAAGTGCTACATTGCATATTATAGGCGCCCATGCCTATGGGTGGTTGCGTACGGAAACAGGGGTGCATCGTTTGGTGCGAAAATCGCCGTTTGACAGCGGTGCGCGACGACACACTTCTTTTGCCTCGGTGTTTGTTTCGCCGGAAATTGATGATGACATTGAAGTGGAGATTAATCCAGCTGATCTGCGGATTGATACGTATCGATCCAGTGGGGCAGGGGGGCAACATGTGAACACCACCGATTCTGCTGTACGCATCACGCATGTGCCGACCAACATTGTTGTTCAGTGTCAAAGTGATCGTTCTCAACATAAAAATAAAGCCCATGCACTCAAGCAGCTTAAAGCGCGTTTGTATCAACATCAATTGTCTGAGCGTATGGCGTCTCAGCGTGTATTAGAAGAGAATAAGGCGGATATTTCATGGGGCAGTCAAATTCGTTCATATGTTTTAGATGCTTCACGCATTAAAGATTTACGTACAGGGGTTGAAGCCACGGATACACAAAAAGTGTTAGATGGTGGCATCGATCTGTTTTTAGAGGCAAGTTTAAAGGAAGGTGTCGGTTCAGTGCCAGAGGAGGATCATGACTGAAACAGAAATGAGCACAGAGGATTTACATGGATTGCGATGTCAAAAATTATCGCAATGGCGTGCTGAAACGCAGGCCTATCCCAATGGGTATCGACCGTCTCATACGGCAAAAGTTTTGGCTGAAACCTATGCTGAGCACGATCGAGATGCACTGAAAGCGCAGCCTATTGAAGCCTGTGTGTGTGGGCGCATGATGACCTGTCGTTTGATGGGAAAAGCAAGTTTCGTGCATATTCAGGATGGGTCGGGTGCTCAGTTTCAATTATATGTGCGTGCACAGGATGTGCCAGAGGGTCAATATGAGCGTTTCAAGCATTGGGATTTAGGCGATATTGTGTATGCGAAAGGGACTGTATTTCGCACAAAAACGGATGAGCTCAGCCTTGCAGTGACTGAGATTGTATTATTGAGCAAAGCTTTATGGCCGATGCCAGATAAATTTCATGGGTTGCAAGATCATGACATTCGTTATCGACAGCGTTATTTGGATTTAATTGCAAACCCTGAGGTTCGAGACGTGTTTATTAAGCGTGCTGCAGTGGTGTCCAGCGTGCGTGCGTATTTGTCTAAAGAGGGCTTTATGGAGGTTGAAACACCCATGATGCAGCCGTTGGCAGGGGGCGCTGCAGCACGACCCTTCACCACCCATCATCATGCGCTCGATTTACCTTTGTACCTACGTGTAGCGCCTGAGTTATATTTGAAGCGTTTGATTGTGAGTGGATTTGATCGTGTATTTGAATTAAACCGTAATTTTAGAAACGAAGGCATTTCCACGCGACATAATCCAGAATTCACCATGGTTGAGTTTTATCAAGCTTATGCAGATTATCTCGATCTCATGGACATGACAGAGCATTTGTTGCGTGCTGTGGTGAAGGAGAGCTCGGGTGGACTTTCGATTCAGTATCAAGGTCATACATTGGATTTCTCAAAACCTTTTAAACGATTAACGTTAAAAGAATCTATACTTGACACCCATGCGGGCTTGACGCAACAGGATGTGGAAGACGCGGGCCGTTTATGTGCATGGGCGCAGTCACATGATTGTGTGGTCGATGCGAAGATGTCATTGGCTGGGTTGCAGATGGAGGTGTTTGAAAAGACTGTCGAGCGCACCCTCATGGACCCGACGTTCATCACAGCGTACCCTGCTGAGTATTCTCCTTTAGCGCGTCGAAATAACGACGACCCAGAGGTGGCCGATCGATTTGAATTTTTCATGTGTGGACAAGAAATTGCCAACGGATTTTCTGAGTTGAATGATCCAGAAGATCAAGCAGAACGTTTTAAAGCGCAGGTTGCAGCATGTCAAAAGGGTGCGTTGGAATTATCGCGGCTTATCCAAACTTATAGTTTAGAAGTTGTCAAAGCTTATATGCAATACGTTAAAGACAATGCCAGAGAAGCCGTTCAGTCATTATT
>JAAZZZ010000092.1 GCA_014238985.1 Gammaproteobacteria bacterium | reverse complement strand
GCGTCCGTAGATAGAGTGTGCTCTCTGCTAACCAAGCACGCGCATCAGCGCCCACAACTTCAAGTGTTTTAGCACCTAGTGGCGGAATATTATTCAATACATTCAATAAATTTGGATCTGACTGTGTAGGTAAGGTGCTCATTGTATTGGCATTTGCAAGCGGGCCAAAACCAGGCACTTGAACATCTAAACGGTAATCAACCACACGTTGCCCTGGAACTAGGGTAAACATAATAGGCGTATTTAATCCTCGGAGCATTACCGCTAAATTACCTTGACGATACATCGTGGAGGGCTGAATTAACATTGTATTACCCATGCTATCACCTGCCTTTTCTTCAGCAACACTGCCTGACTTCCATTGAATATTAAAAGACTGAGGGTCACCAATATCATAAGCTTTAATAGGCCATGGCGCTCCACTGGCATCTAAAAAAATCAATGAAGTCACAAAGCCAGCTGTTAATCGAATCACAGGAGGCGTTGTTCCAGGAGAAAGATTGACTGAAATTGCAGACGCAACTGGCTTAGGTGGCACTCTTCCTGTGACCGCCGAAGCTTGTTTAGTGTCATTATATTGATAGCGTAACGCATGAATTTGTTCTGGAGAAAGTGGAAACAATGCCTTTGTGGTTTTGTCAAAAGCTTCATCATGTATCGCTGTTTGAGAACGTTTCGAAGCAGCTAACATCTTAATCTTAGTCAAAATTGCTCTAAGCTGAGCATTATTCTTCACTTGAGTGACTGGCTGCTGTTGGGCATCTGTGAGCTCATCTGCTGCAATCACTGCATGTGCACTTACAAAGAACATCAATAATATCACCGTTCTTATGCGCTGACTATGCTCTCTCTTCTTCATAACAAAGCTCCATAGATCTTTTCCAGAATCATTGAGCAATAAACTGTACAATAGAAATGCCCTTTGGATTTGTATAAACAGGGACACGTTGCACGATCACTCTAACAACCAATGATTGCGAATAATTCTTGCTAGAGCTTTGATATTTCACCAAAATTGGCATACTCACTCTCCAAGAATAACGCCCTGCAATCACACGCTGATCCTCAATCACTGGCGCACCCGTTGCAACAGCCGTTGCCACAAGCTGCTGAGCAATCACAGTTTCCAAATTCCGAGTTCGCACTAATGCTGCCTGAAACTGGGTCCAGCCCTCAGACGTAAACATGTCTGATAATTCCTGTAATTGTTTGCGATAACTCACAAAATTATATGTATAAGCACGTACAACGGATTGGTTAATCCAAGAAAGTAACGCTTCCTTAGATACAAGTGGTTGGCTCAAGGGATGTAAGCGCGTAATGCGCCCTTGTGCATCTGTTGCAAAATATTGCACTTGCACAGGCTTAGCAACCATACGAAGCAATCCAAACGTTTCAATCCCTATAATAACAGCTAAAACAAGACATAATAGCTGACAGCGACGATATCCATCTCGATAAAAATCCCGTCTCAGTTTTACAGACACCAAGGCGTCATCTGTATCCATGCTTTCCCCTCTTGCTTATGCCTATCATCCTAACAGTCTACTTACTGCCACACAACTATTGATCACGAATTTTCACTGCGGTATAACTCATGCATATATCTAAAGCGAATCTTAACATATCCCGCTTGCTTAAGTGACGAAGCCACTAACTCATTGGGCCGACCAGATACAGAATGCTCCCCTTTGAACACCGATATATCTGACGACGACACTTCTCCGTGAGCTGTTACCAATCGGCTGTCTAACCCTGCCTTCCAAAGAACTGTTGCTACCTTTTGTGCTTGACGTTCAGCAATTGCGTGTATAAATCGCTGACCATGATGCCCAACAATCGCACTTGAAATATCAACCTGGACTGTTGTATATGACCGAATCAATCGTGCAATATCTTTAAGAATTTTTGGCACATGCTGTGTTTTATGCCATTGAGCTGTCATGGGTTTGAAAATTAAATCGTTACGAACAAATATTTTTGTCTCTTCTCCTGCCTGAACCAATAGCACACCTTGCTGCACTAATTGCTTAGCCAATCGATTACGTGTAATAACTGGCCTACTCCCCAATCTCACACATTGTGTCGACACAGCGTACGGGCTGTCTTGAGCATAAATAGCTTCCATATCTTGATTTGGCATACAACCTACAATGGCCAATAAAATAACACCGACCAACCCTCTCATCACTCTGATTAAACACACCATCTATCCGCTCCTCCTATGAACCTTGTTGATCTGAGCCTTCACCCCCTGAAGATGTCTGCACTGTATCTGCTTGCATTTGTTTCGCCTTTATAATGGATTGATTCAATTGAGTCACCGTTGCTATAATGCTCTCTACTTGAGGCAAATCTAGCTGAGGCACAGCATAATGTGTAGCACATTCGATATCATGTACTAAATCATCTGTAAACCGACCTGCAGCCTGTTCATCAACACCCATTAACTGAGTCATATATAATACTTGATCACACAATATTTTCTTTTCAAGCAATGCGTTTCCATGAGATTCTGCTCCCCCTAAAATCACTTTACTGTCTGTATCCACTGTCACCGACATAAAAATATTTAATGCCTGACCAGAAAATTCTTGAATACCCTCAACATCATCGCCTCCTGCTTGATGCTGTTCATATAAAGCCATCAGCACATTCATACCCGCTTCAACTGCTGTTGATTGTTGACTTTGATCAAAATATTGAACGATTTGATTAATCATCCGATTACTCGTTGTTTCAATTTCTGGCAAACCTGCAGCACACATTGCTTCAAAATCTTCAATACCTTTGACCAATACATATAATTTTGAATCCTCAGGAAGATCAACTTTAAGCAATTGATTTAATCTGAGTTCTTTAACCGGCTCTGGATTAGCATAAAAAGCACGAGCACGCACAATCTTCGATTTAAAAAAGATATGCATTTCACCTTCAACTTGTTCTTTCAAATCCAATAAATCTATCCGTGCACGCTTTTCAACTTTTGCAGATCTGCTATCTTGATAGGCAGCAGACACTGCCCCTGCATTTGATTGATAACTTTCAACCTGTGTGACAAATGATTCGCCTGCAGTTTTATTGAAAAATTCCCAAGTTTCTTGAGGATCTTCAAGTTTCATACAAATTTTGATATTGGTGTTTGCGCCGATGGAAGCTGCTTCCTCTTTGGACGCTTTTTGAAAAGCAGGTAAATCCTGACCCGCAAAAATCACCGAAAAACCCAAAGAACGCGCCTGAGCAGGCACCACTGCAAAACCTTTGACAGCATAATACCCATATTCATCTAATATACATAAAAAGGGTGTCTCCGCATTCGTTGGCTTACGTAGAATCAAATCACTATAAGTTCCCTCAACTTCATCACCTAACCCAGCGGCCATCATGACCTTTAGTGTTGAAATAATGACTTTTCCCAAGTTTGCGAGTTCATCTGGAGATTTTTCCAATGCAGGAAGCAATACCACCAAAATACGGCGATTCAAGACCACATCTCTCAGATCAACCTCAGCAAGCCTGGTCCTCAATATATGTCCGTAAGCATCAGCAAGTGATGAGAAAACTCGCGTCAACTGCATCGTAATAAAGCCATGTTGTTCAAAGACCTGAGAAACCTGCTTGCCACGCCTTTCTTTATTGTATCCAGGCAAATTAAATAGATAATTCTTCATCGGTTCGAGAACATTTTCAGCAAGATTCTCCATACTCACTGCATATTGACCATCTCGAATAAACGCTTTATCAAGGACCATCGCTTCAATACGGTCTAAACCAAAATAGTTTCGAATAATATTTGCATCAAGCAAAATATGCCCAGCATCACGCATCGAAACCAATACTTTCATCAGTGCCTCAACAAAAGCGATCGCACGCCCCTTCCACATGTCACCATCACCTCCTTGGCCACTCGAGTCCATCATGCTGACAACCAAGTTGGACAACATGCTCGATGATCCTTGTGAAAAGGGATTCAGTGTATTTGATAGCCGGCGCTCTTGTGGGCCAGAAATATCTAGCGCCCCTGTCATAAAATT
>JAAZZZ010000091.1 GCA_014238985.1 Gammaproteobacteria bacterium | reverse complement strand
GATAAGAGCAATTTTGCTCATGGCCTTACTTTCACTCTGAATTTTAGTAGCATTAGCAATTGCAGGTAAAGCTAATGAAATAAGGATACTCATAATAAAGAGTCTGCTGAAATTTACGAACATGATAACTGAACTCCTTCATTAATTAATACTCTACATTATCTGTATTAATATCTACTCCCACTCGATCGTGGCAGGTGGTTTACTGCTGACATCATACACCACACGCGTCACACCAGAGACCTCATTGATGATGCGCGTAGATACCTCTTGCACCAAGCCTTCTGGCAATTGCACTGCAGTCGCTGTCATAAAATCCGTAGTTTCAACCGCACGCAATGCCAAAACATATCCATATGCACGCTGGTCACCCACCACTCCCACAGTTTTAATCGGCAAAAACACCACCAAAGCTTGCGCCACACGATGATACCAATTATGCGCTTTGAGCACGGCAATGAAAATAGCATCCGCTTCACGTACCATCTTCAAATAGTCTGACTTCACCTCGCCCATGACGCGCACTGCCAAACCTGGACCTGGAAAAGGATGCCTGTGCAATAATGTTCCAGGCAAACCCAACACTTCACCCAATTTTCTCACTTCATCTTTAAATAATTCACGTAAAGGCTCTAATAATTTGAGCGACAAAGAATCCGGCAATCCACCTACGTTGTGATGCGATTTAATCACATGCGCTTTTCCAGAAGCAGTCCCTGCCGACTCAATCACATCTGGATAAATCGTGCCCTGTGCCAACCAGCTCACATCTTTCAATTGTTTTGCATGTGCCTGAAAGACATTCACAAATTCTCGGCCTATAATTTTACGCTTCATCTCAGGATCTTCAATCCCCTTTAAGGCTGACAAAAACTGTTCCTGTGCATCCACACGCACCAACTGCATGCTCATTTGATCCGTGAAAATGCTTTCAACTTCATCTGCCTCATGGGCACGTAATAAACCATTGTCGACAAAAATAGCCGTCATTTGATCACCGATGGCACGCTGTAAAAGTGCCGCAGTGACTGCAGAATCCACCCCGCCTGATAAACCTAAGACCACACGATCTTGACCCACAGCTTGTCGTATTTCATCGACCAATTGATCAACTATTTTATGGGGCGTCCACACCGCCTCACACCCACAGCAGTCGTATACAAAATATTTTAAAATCGCAAAACCCTCTGAGGTATGCGTCACCTCTGGATGGAATTGAACCCCATAATAACCCTTTTTAACATTTGAAAATGCCACCACATCACACTGAGCACTGCTGGCCATCATGTCAAAATCAGCAGGACAACGCACCACCTGATCTGTATGGCTCATCCAAACAGAAGTGCTCTCCCCCACACAGGCGGATAACCACGTATTGGGCTGTACTTGAATGACCGTATGTCCATATTCACTTTGCGCTTTCGACTCAACCACACCCTCAAATGCCTGAGCCATGGCCTGCATGCCATAACACACACCCAAAACGGGGCAACGCATCCGCCATACTATGTCTGGAATTTTAGGTGAATCTAACTGTTGAACTGATTCAGGACCGCCCGATAAAATCACACCATGCGGCTCAATATCTAACAACTGCTCAGGCGATACATCATACGGCAATAAAACACAATAAACCCCTAATTCTCTAATCCGTCGTGCCAATAACTGCGCATATTGACCGCCAAAGTCAAGAATCAAAATTCGATAACTGTGTATCTGATCAACCATACAAACGCCTGCTGTCTAAATTAAAATAGGTTCACCATGAACGCACCCTGCTTATTATCTTGAACATTGTGATGATCTGATCGCTCAGTGATAATCACCTTCTGCTGTATAATTTGGTGCTTCTTTAGTGATCTTAACATCGTGCACATGACCTTCCATCACACCTGCCGATGAGACACGCACTAAACCATCATATGCACGTAATGCGTTTAAATCAGCACAACCGGTATAACCCATGCTGGCACGCAATCCACCGATCAATTGATGCAACACCTTAGAGACCGACCCTTTAAAAGGCACACGCCCTTCAATACCTTCAGGCACCAATTTATCTGTTCCAGCACTGGCATCCTGAAAATAACGGTCACTGGAACCATGCACTTGCGCCATCGCTGCAACTGAACCCATTCCACGATATGTTTTATATGCCCGCCCTTGATATAACTCAACCTCACCGGGTGATTCTTCACACCCTGCAAATAAACTGCCAATCATCACCACCCAAGCGCCCGCTGCAATGGCTTTAGCGATATCCCCTGAATAACGCACACCGCCATCTGCAATGATGGGCACACCACGGCCTTCTAAAGCCTTTGAAACTGAATGAATGGCTGTCACCTGTGGCATGCCTACACCAGAAACTACACGCGTTGTACAAATTGAACCCGGCCCAATGCCCACTTTCACCGCATCAGCACCCGCTTCAACCAAATCTTTTGCCGCTTGACCTGTTGCAATATTTCCTGCAATCAAAGGAACATTAGGGTATTTAGATTTAATCCACTTGACTTGATCAATGACGCCAGATGAATGCCCATGCGCTGTATCCACCACCAACACATCGCACCCTGCATCGACTAACGCCGCCACGCGAGCATGTGAATCAGCGCCTACGCCCACGGCTGCGCCGACACGTAATCGACCTTGTGCATCCTTAGTGGCATGTGGTTGTGCCTGTGCATTTAAAATATCGCGTGCTGTGATCATGCCCTCTAATGCACCAGAATCACTGACAATCAAAACTTTTTCGATGCGATGGGTGTGCATCAATGACGCAGCCACTTCAACAGCTGTACCCGATTTAACCGTCACCAACCGTTCCAGCGGGGTCATCACCGACGCAACCGGCTGTGTGAGGTCTTCAACAAAACGCATGTCTCGATTAGTCAGCAGACCTAACAATCTCCCATCCTTAACAACGGGCAAACTTGAAAATTGATACTGCTGTGTCATCGATAAAGCCTCTGTGATCGAAGCATCTGGTGTAATCGTCACAGGAGCCTTGACCACACCACTTTCGTACTTTTTCACATGCTCGACCGCTTGAACTTGCTGTGCTGTCGTTAAATTCTTATGGATGATGCCTAATCCCCCCGCTTGAGCCTGTGCAATGGCCATGGGGGCTTCTGTCACTGTATCCATCGCAGCTGATACCAGTGGGCGCTGTAGCTGAATCCCTGGGCAAGTCGGTGCATCACGTGTCAATAAAACAGATAACGACACCGCACGCGGCAAAACTGAAGAAGCCGCAGGGCTCAACAAAACGTCATCAAAGGTCAGTGCCATCGGCCAAGATTCTGTCATATACACGCTCTATCTATAACTCAATTAAGCCGCATATTCTAAATGCTAACAGACAAATAATCAACCCAAATGACCTGCGGGCTTAAATTCAAACACACACCTTCAGGGGGCATTGAACGCTGAACACGCCCCTACTTGCGTTAAAAACGCTATCAAAACATTCATTTATGACATATAAACGCGTGTTTTAGTTTTTTTGCCTTGTGATGCACTGTGTAAATTCGCCTTACAACAAACCCTTTCAGCACAATACTTGAAAAAATGCTAATGAATGTTGAATCTTTAAGATTTCCTTAATAAAGCATGCGTATACTACAATCATTACAGTCATAAGAAATGGCGCATGTATCACAATAACAAGAGGATCATCTCATGCAATCAATGAACGATATGGATCAACATTTACAGACAATGCAAGTTGCGCTGGTCAACTTAGCAGCAATCAATGCATTACAGCCTTTTCCTGAAGAAACACAGTATTACAATACATATAAAGAGCAAAACATAACATCATTTAATAAAGCATTTTCAAAACTTTCAAATACAGACATCTTACGTTTATTGATGAATCGAGAAAGCCTCAATCCTTTCAACAAAAGCCTCAATCCTTTCAACACAAAACCTCATCCTTTATGGGCTTTAGATGTCGAGCAGGCAGCGTTGATACAATTGGACGCTAGACAAATTGACCCTCAAAATCTTTCAGCTGGCTTTAAATTGACCTATCCTAAAGATTC
>JAAZZZ010000090.1 GCA_014238985.1 Gammaproteobacteria bacterium | reverse complement strand
CGGTGAGCTCATGTATTGTGGTCATGTCTATCAACCTAAATGATTCAGGCATATTATAATCTAGTTGGTTGATTTTGTGTATGATTTCTTGTCACTTGCTATATTTCAATGCATACTCACTGAAAAATCAGGTGTAAAATGCAGCATTCGCAACCCATTTTAACTTTAATTGGCCCAACAGGGTTGGGTAAAACACAGTGCTCCTTATTATTAGCGCAGCATCAAAAGATTGAGCTTATCAGCATTGATTCGATGTTGGTGTATCAGGGGCTTGATATTGGTACGGCTAAGCCCACTCTTGTAGAGCAGAAGATAGTTCCACATCACATGCTTGATATATGCTCTCCTGAAGTCGACTATTCAGTAGCGCCTTATTGCCAGACAGTACACGCAGTGATTCAAGCGATTCAGCAACGTGGGCGAATACCGGTTTTGGTGGGAGGCAGCATGATGTATGTGTGGGCCTTATTCAATGGATTGTCAGCACTTCCAAGTCGAGATTTAGCGTGTCGAGCTGAAATTGAACAACAGGCTGAACGTGAAGGGTGGCCAAAGTTATGGGCCAAGCTCAAATCCTTAGATGCTCAAAGTGCGGATCAGATTTCACCGCATGATCGGCAACGTATCGGTAGAGCGCTTGAGGTGATCCATCAAACAGGTCAGCCGTATAGTGAAGCACTTCAATCAAAACCTGCCTATCAATTGGCGATGTCTATTGTCAGCATATGGCCTGAAGACCGTGCGCTGTTGTATCAAAAGCTTAATCAGCGCTTTGAAGAGATGCTAGATCGCGGATTGGTCAAGGAAGTCGAGGGGTTATATGCTCGGTATAAAGGGTTAGCGCGTCAGGCTGTGGCGATGCGAGGTGTAGGGTATCGGCAGATCAGTGATTATTTAGCAGGTGACATCGCGTACGAAGTCATGCGTGTGAAGGCCAAGCAAGCCACACGGCATTTAGCAAAACGACAATTAACGTGGATGCGACGCATCAACAGTCAAAGATTTAGGGTGGGGCAGGCGGGCATATTGGCGACATCACCACTGATAGCATGGTGTGTTGATCGGCTTAAAGATAGATCAAAGTAATTGCACTTTCTGCTCAATTGTGTTAGAATTCCACTCAGCCGTGTTAGCTTGTTATTTATTAGATAAGTGAGGCAATTTGGAAGCTGATTACATTAAAACATAGATGTGACAGGAACAATAACTTAAAATTAAGGGGAAGAAACATGAACAAAGGTCATTCATTGCAAGACCCGTTTTTAAATGCGCTGAGGCGGCAACGTGTACCTGTTGCTATTTATTTGACCAATGGCATTAAGCTACAAGGTCATGTCGTCGCTTTTGATCAGTATGTGATTTTGTTGAAAAATAATACACGACAAATGGTGTTCAAACATGCTGTTGCAACCGTTGTCCCTTCACGTAATGTGATGTGGAACGACAATGAGGATGAGCAGCCTGTTGAAAATCAAATCTCTGATCGTCAACCTGTTGAGGTTGAAGATTACTAAAACTCAGTTGATTCTGATTGTATGGCATTAATTCAGCCCACAGAGCAGTCGCTCTGTGTGGCTTTGTTGTATGTGACATTGCCAGATCAATATCAGGGGGCTTCAAGCGCTGAACTGACGGGTTTAGCTGAGGCCGCACATTGTCAGGTTTCAACTGTTTATACCCTTAAGCAAAAACGTCCATATGCAAAATTATTCATTGGTAAAGGGCATGTTGAGGCCTTGAAGCAAGTGTGTTTAGAGCACACAGTCACGCATGTTCTCATTAATCATGATCTTTCGGCCTCATGCCAAAAGCATTTATCTGAAGCCTTATGCGTGGAGGTCATTGATCGAACTGAATTAATTTTACATATTTTTGCACTTCATGCCCGCTCATTTGCAGGAAAATTACAAGTTGAATTAGCCCAATTAACACGTTTATCTACGCGGTTGATACGTGGTTGGACCCATCTTGAGCGACAAAAAGGCGGCATTGGATTACGTGGGCCTGGGGAAACACAGTTGGAAACAGATCGACGTTTAATCACGCGGCGTATTAAAACAATTCGTAAGAAGTTAGATGCAGTGCGTTCACAGCGCCAACAAACCAGTCATGCAGGCCGTCAATCTAGATATCCAACGGCTGTATTGGTGGGTTACACGAATTCTGGAAAATCAACTTTATTTAATGCCCTGACAGCAGCAAACGTTTTATGTGCAGGGTACCCTTTTGCAACGTTAGATCCGGTCACTCGACGGATGGAGGTGCCGGGCCTTGAAGGTGTCTTGCTCATTGATACAGTGGGTTTTATTCGAGGGTTGCCTCCGGCCATTATCGAAGCATTTCATGCAACATTAGATGCAGTGCATGAGGCTGATGTGCTCATACATGTTGTAGATGTAGCGGAGGTGATCAATCGAGGGCATGATGCAGCATGTGCAGATGTTAAAGAAGTCTTAACGCAATTAGAGGCTGATCATTTACCCACTGTCATGGTTTACAATAAAAAGGATTTAATGTGTGGCTCAGATGTGGTTTCTGAGGTTGATGTATGTTGTGTTTCGGCATTACAGTGTGATGGCTTGGACCGTTTAAAAGACACGATAGGGCAGCGCATTTCAGAAGCATATTGTCAACGTGTGGTCTTGATTCCATTTGATCAAGCACAGCTGAGAGCCTTGTGTTATGAGCATGGATGGATATTATCTGCACAGGAAACAGATACAGGGTGGTTGCTCACAATTCAGGCGCCTAGAGCAGATTTATTAGCACATTTAAACCCATATTTCATTGATTAATTTAAAATAACATACACAAAAACAAGCGAATATTTTAAAGTTTGAACCATTTTAATCAAAATTAAGCGTATTTTACGTGCTATTTAATATAATTTTAATAAAAGTATACTATACTATTCACTATTATTAGATAAAGAATAGGTTATCTTATGTCGAGAGCAGAAAAAAAAAAAGATCAAGTAATAGCCCTAGAGAAACAATTCCATGATGAGATGCGCGGCAAAAAGAGTGCGTATCGATCAGCACAAATTAATGAAAATGGCGGCCCCTATAATAAGAAGGAGGGCGATCTCACAGCATATACTGCATTACTGCCTCAGCAGTGTTTTCATACGCAAGTAAAAGGTAAAAAATCAAATATGCACCTTAAGCCTGATCTAACTCATCAGGTAATCTGCGCAGGCCTTATAAGGCAAGCAGCTTTCGCTATTTCAAATGATGCACTGCATAGTATGGCGCAGCGTAAATTGATACAAGCAGGAGGTGCATTGCTGCCATGTGGTGGTGATATGCTAATAACCACGCTTAGAGAGTTAGTTATGGCAATGTCTGTTATAGCTGATATGATTGAGGATTTTGATGGTCAGGATCTGAATATAGATGCCATTTATGCATTTCAAGCCTCATTGGTAGCGCCTGATGGGAGCCTGTGGATGAATCCTGTCAGTTTAGGTAAGAACCTGAATGCCCTGCTTCAATCTCCAGTAGCCACTAATGTAGATAATAAACTGAATGCTATGATTTGGAGCATGCGCCCATTTTTGAGGTTGCTCGATATTGTAGGGATGGGGCATCGTGCGCCTACAGTAAATAGATTTAAGCATCATAGTGAAGATCAACTATTAGCACAATCAGAGCATTTAGGGCTGGACATGCGACAGTTGATTGGCGGCACAGCTTGCAGTTTTGCTCCCTATCAGGGGGGGAGAGACCTAATGGATCGATTTGCATTAGGGATGTGTGGGGGTGTTCTTCATCCAGATATACCCAGGACCCTTAACGATTTTGAAAGATTAAACCAATTTTCTATTTCCACAGAACAGATTAAAGCATTATCACAAGCTGTGAGCGTTGAGGATATGATGCGAGCAGGGATATCAGTTGCTGCTTTAGTTGAAGCTAAGGTCGAGGTGAGCTCGGGATATGGAGAACACGAAGATCTATGTAAAGCAATGTTTCAACTTGCAGAAATAGCCCTTTATTATGCAAGATTTAGTGATGCAATGCTAAGGGGTGATGATGCGGAGACAGCCTGGAGTTACCTC
>JAAZZZ010000008.1 GCA_014238985.1 Gammaproteobacteria bacterium | reverse complement strand
AAAGTTGAGAAGGGGCAAGGTATTGGTGTGGTGGTTGCATCAAAAGGATTGCAGGTCAAGTTTTTAGCAGATCATTTTTCAATCAATGCGCTGAAAAAAGGACAGCTGGTTACGCTCACAAGTGATGTTTTTCCCCAAGGTGTTCAATTAAAGGGCGTCATTGATCAGATCATGCGGTTTGATGTCCATATGCTTGATTCAGGTGGACAAGGGCGTCTTTTATTTCCTGTTATTGTTAAAATTGCTCAGGTGCCTGATGTGTTCAAAGGGGTTAATCTGTTTGGTGTCAACACTCAAGTGAAGGTGTCTTTGCCATTACGACAGCAGATACGTATTCCAATTGAGGCGGTGACAGCGAAAGATCAAGCCTTATTTGTGGTGCGTATGAAAGCTGGAAAACGGCAGACAGTGCCTGTTCGTTTAGGTGCTGCAGGGCTCAAAGATGTAGAAGTATTATCTGGCTTAAAAGTCAACGATAGGATTTGGGTGAGTGATTAAGTGTGAAGGCTGGTTCAAATCCTATCCAGTGGGCCAGCGCATGTATCCCGTGTTAAAGGGGCTTGAGTTTGAAATTGATACAGGGGAATTTGTTGCCTTGATGGGGCGATCAGGGTCGGGTAAAACCACAGTGCTCAATATTTTGGGGCTGTTAGATCATCTCAGTGCAGGCACGTATTGGTTGGCAGGTCAGGCCATGATGGGGCATTCATCTCGTGCATTGGCTGCGTTTAGAAATACGTTCATAGGGTTTGTTTTTCAACATTTTTTCTTGCTGCCCCGGCTCAATATTTTAGACAATGTTTGTTTGCCATTGCAATATTACGCGGGCGATCGAGATCAGGCGTATGCGCATTGTTTGCAGTTGATGAAGCGTTTAGGTATCGCAGAATTTGCGCAGCAAATGCCTGCACAGCTTTCGGGAGGACAGCAGCAGCGCGTTGCCATTTGTCGTGCATTGGCGTGTAAGCCCAAGGTGTTGTTGGCCGATGAGCCCACTGGGGCGCTGGATGCTCAAAATAGCGAAGAAATAATGAGTTTATTCAAAGAGTTGAATGAAGAAGACGGGCTCACTGTTTTTATGATTACACATGATTCAGAGTTGGCGCAACAGTCTCAGCGTGTCTTGCACCTTGTTGAGGGTCAAATCGAGTTAAATACTCAGGAGTTGAGTGGATGAAATTAGGATTATGTGCGCAAGTGGGGGCCAATTTATGGTCGACTAAAATGCGCTCTTTATTGGCATTGCTGGGTGTTTTAATTGGCACTGCAGCAGTTGTTGCGCTCATTTCAAGTGGAGAATTGGCCACACGTACTGCGATTGAGCAGCTTCGTCGAATGGGGACAGATTTAATTTCTGTATCGGTGTATGGTTTGCGTGGAGATCATTCAGCGCAATCGGGTTCTGTCAGTTCACAAGAAGTTCTTGGTTTTTCAAATATTTTGGGGGTTAAGTGGGTGGCGCCCAGCGCACAATGGCCGGTGTCAGTGATGGCATCGGGTCGTTCTGTAGATGCCTCAGTTTTAGGGGTGACACCTGCTTGGGCGCATGTTGCGCGGTTTGAGCTTGAAGCAGGACGATTTTTAACAGGCATGGATGCACAGCGCTTGCATTGTGTTGTAGGTGCTGAAGTGTCTGAAAATATGCGTCAAGCAGGGGTGTTTCCCGTGTTAGGGGCCTGGGTGCAAGTTGGGAATCAGCATTGTCAGATTGTCGGTGTGGGACGGCGTTGGCCGAGTAACTTTTTTATTATGGCAAATTTAAACCGAAGTTTAATGTTACCGCTGACGATGGTGCAGTCTCTTTCAAATGCTTCGGTTGAGATTCATGATGTGGCTTTTAAAGTGATGGCAGGTTATGCAACACAAGTGGTCCAAAATCAATTGGAGAGTCGACTTAAACAGTGGAAGCCTAAGGCGCAGATTTATTTTAAAAACCCTGAAGCATTGATTGAGCAAGTGACACAGCAGCGCCAGACATTGACTATTTTGTTGGGGGTGATTGGGGGGATTTCATTGTTGGTCGGAGGGGTGGGCATCATGAATATCATGTTGGTTGCATTGGCTGAACGTAAGCATGAAATTGGTTTGAGAATGGCATTAGGTGCCACTCAGAGAGATATTCGTCAGTTATTTTTAGCAGAAGCTGTGGTGCTTACCGTGGCGGGAGGGGTGTTGGGCATTTTGATCGGTAGTCTCGGCGTTGTTGTCATCGCTTGGATTTCAGCTTGGTACTACACATTTTTAGTGATTCCTGTCGTGATTGGTTTTATTGTATCTTGTCTGGTTGGCGTATTTTTTGGATTTTATCCAGCTTATCGCGCCTCCTTATTGGAGCCTATTGTTGCATTGCGCAGTGGTTATTGAGGGGTGAAAGCTTCAATCAAGGTGATGTGGGTTATGAAGGTGTGTGTGGGTGATGTATGGATGAGTGATCGTGAAAGCAATATTGAGTGAACAATTATCGAAAGCATTGGAGTCAGTTGATTTCGGGGTGCCAGTTGATTGGAAAGCAGTACCTTATGTTGTGGAATGGTCTAAACATGCACAGCATGGGCATTTAACCTGTAATGTCGCGTTGATTTTAGCCCGTATTTTGGCACAATCTCCGCGTCAGATCGCAGACACATTACAATCGGTATGTGAAAGTTTATCTGATATTGATCGGGTAGAGGTTGCGGGGCCTGGATTTTTGAATTTCTTTTTATCTTCGAAGGCGTTGGTTCGATCAATTGATTTGATTTTGAAGGCACCAGAACGTTATGGGTCTTGTGATATAGGGCGAGGTCAACGTGTTTATTTGGAGTATGTTTCATCCAATCCAACAGGGCCATTGCATGTGGGGCACGGTCGCAGTGGGGCCATTGGTTCAACATTAGCTCGGCTATTACGCACAGGAGGGTATACTGTAGAAGAAGCGTATTATGTCAATGATGCAGGGCGTCAAATGCGTGTTTTGGGGCTTTCGTGTTTGATTCGTGCTTTTCAGCATACAGGGCAAGCATGTGTATTGCCTAGCACCTGTTATCAGGGTGAGTATTTAAAAGTCATTGCAGCGCAGTGGGTTACTGAAAAGTCATCAAAAAGTGTGTTGCAGAATTCAGAAATTCTAGCGTGTTTTAAAGAGTCTTGCCCTGATTCTGACCAAGCTTTAGATCGTTTGATTGAGCACGTTGAAGCCTTGATGGGAGAGGCGCGTTTTCAAGCGCTGTATCAATATACCAGTGGCATGATTCTTGATGATATTCGAGATGATTTATCTGAATTCGGGGTCAAGCCTGTTTGGTTTTCTGAGCAGTCGTTATACGATGAAGGAGCTGTTGAAACGCTGTTAGCAGACTTGCAAACGCGTGGACATGTTGAAATGCGTGAAGGGGCTTTGTGGTTTAAAGCCACAGCATTTGGCGATGAAAAAGATCGCGTGTTAAAGCGGGCCAACGGCCAGTTCACTTATTTTGCTGCAGATGCAGCCTATCATCGCTTAAAATTGAAACAGTTTGATCAAATGATTGATATTTGGGGTTCAGATCATCATGGGTATGTCGGCCGAATGATGGCTGTATTGGATGCTTTAGGTGAAGATGTGAGTCGATTAAAGTGTTTATTAGTACAATTTGTTAATTTGGTTCAAGGGTCTCAACGTGTTTCGATGTCAACACGGGCGGGGTCTTTCATCACGTTACGTCAATTACGTGAGGATGTGGGCACAGATGTATGTCGATTCTTTTATTTAATGCGAAAATTTGATCAACATATGGATTTTGATTTAGACTTAGCACGCACACAGTCTCAAGATAATCCTGTGTATTATGTTCAATATGCACATGCAAGAATTTGCAGTATTTTTGATCAGTCAGGCGATTCGGATGTGCTGCATGGACAGAACATATCGCTGAGCCAGTTGGGGGACCAAGCTGAACCTTTACTGTGTTTGTTGGCACAATATCCAGAGGTGATCATGAGCTGTGTGAAATTATATGAAGTGCACAGTCTTGTATTTTATCTACAAGATCTTGCGAGCCTGCTACACCGGTATTATAACACAGAGCAATGTTTAGTTGAGGATGATTGTGTGCGAACATCACGTTTAGCCTTATTGGCCAGTGTGCGGCATATATTGGCGAAAGGTTTAGCTTTATTGGGGGTCAAAGCCCCTGAGCGCATGTAACTTAAGGTGTGATGCTGGCATCACAGCATTCAAATATAGATAAAGATTTTGTGTTGATCATCAGAAATTGGGTAAGGTTTGTTTTTCATTTTGCCCGGTGTTAATTTAAAGGCTCATTAGATTGAGTGAAGGCATATCGAGGCGTGAGTTTGAGAAAAAAAGAGTATGTGCGTAAACGATATGCTGGGTCACAACGGCGTCACCCGCGTTCGTCAACACGTATGTTGCGGGTTAAATGGTGGGTGTATACTGCAATGTTAAGTGGTTTATGTATTGGGCTCTGGACAATCAGCTATTTTCCTGATTTGAAGTCAACACGCGAAGCTGGGCGTATGTTGCAGGCGTCTATGGTTAAATTTTGGCATGTTTCAGCGCCAAAGCAGTGGGTTTTCGTCCATGTTTTACCAAAAGAGACCTCAAGGGTTGGCCTGAAAGGAGGGCATGTGGCTTTAGTTTGGCAGGGGGTTGTATCGCAACACATTTGTCATCAGGCAGTGTCACGGTTGCAGCAGCAATCTATATCGGTGGTCGCTGAAATTCAGCCTAAAAGGCCGAATGGGTTATGTCGATTGGTGATCGGCCCTTATGGTAATGTATTGATTGCATTTAATGCACGAGATAGATTGTTTCAGTTAGGATTTCATGGCAAGCTGGCGCTAGAGCGTTGGACAAGGTGAAAAGGGCAAGATTATGGGCATTATGTTGAGAGGTACAACCATTATTTCTGTACGTCGAGCAGGGCAGGTTGCAGTGGGTGGCGATGGGCAAGTCACTTTAGGAGATACCATATTCAAAGGTAATGCATGTAAAGTACGTAAATTATATAAGGATCAGGTGATTGCAGGTTTTGCGGGCGGGACTGCGGACGCATTTACCTTATTCGAACGTTTTGAAGTGCAGCTTGAGAAGCATCAAGGTCATTTAGTGCGTGCTGCAGTTGAGTTAGCGCGAGAGTGGCGCAGTGATAAGGTTTTAAGGCGTTTGGACGCCTTGCTGGCCATTGTTGATCTTAAGACTTCCCTGATCATTTCAGGCTGTGGTGATGTGATTGAGCCAGAAGGTGGTGTTTTGGCGATTGGTTCAGGCGGTGATTTTGCAAAGGCAGCTGCATTGGCAATGATTGCAAATACGGAACTTGATGCAAAGCAGATTGTTGAGCGCGCTTTGAAAATTGCTGCAGAAATTTGTGTTTACACCAATAATCAATTAACGTTAGAAATGTTATCAAAATCTTAGATAGAGAGTGAAATGACCGAAGATGTACCTTTAACCCCTGCTGAAATTGTGAGTGAGCTTGATCGCTGGATTATTGGGCAACAAGATGCTAAACGGGCAGTGGCCATTGCATTGCGCGATCGGTGGCGTCGTCGGCATGTAGAGCCTGAACAAATGCGTGATGAGATTGCGCCAAAGAATATTTTAATGATCGGTCCTACAGGGGTGGGTAAAACTGAAATTGCACGCCGTTTAGCAGTGTTAGTCAAGGCACCTTTCATCAAAGTTGAAGCCACTAAATTTACCGAAGTGGGTTATGTAGGTCGAGATGTGGATTCGATCATTCGTGATTTAATTGATGAAGCTGTAACAATGATTCGTTCAGCCGAAATCACTAAGGTTGAAATGCGTGCTGAAGAAATCGCATATGATCGCTTGGTGAATTTACTTAAGACTCAGGACGCATTTAAAGATCGGTCTGAAGCAGATGTGCTGCATGATTTGCGTGAAGGCGATTTAGATGAACTGATGGTTGAGATTGAAGTTTCAGTGCCTTCATTGGGTGTAGAAATTTTGTCTCCACCTGGCATGGAAGAAATGACCAATCAATTACAGAATTTAATGGAAAATTTAAGTGCTGATAAATCTAAGTTGAAAAAAATGAGCGTGACAGATGCATTGCGTCATGTCATGGAAGAAGAGTCTGGAAAAATGATTAATAAAGATGAAATTATTACAGAGGCATTAGAAGCTGTTGAGCAGCAGGGTATCGTATTTATTGATGAAATTGACAAGGTCATTAAAGGAGATCAAGTAGGGGGTGAAGTTTCTCGAGAGGGGGTGCAACGTGATTTGCTCCCCATGATAGAAGGTTCTACAATTTTTACAAAATATGGGGCGGTTAAAACAGATCATATTTTGTTCATTGCTGCGGGCGCATTCATGGGGGTTTCACCCTCAGATATGGCTTCAGAGTTACAGGGGCGGTTGCCCATTCGTGTGGAGTTGAGCGCATTGAGTGCAGCAGATTTTGTTAGAATTTTGATTGAGCCAGATAATGCATTGACGCGACAGTATCAAAGTTTAATGGCCGTTGAGATCATTAAGTTAAAATTCACCAAAGGCGGGATTCAGCGTATTGCTGATATTGCCTATTCGGTGAATGAATCAACAACAAATATTGGTGCACGACGACTGTATACCATCATGGAAAAACTGTTGGAATCTGTTTCATTTCATTCGCCTGACTATGAGAATCAAACGGTTAACGTTGATTTGCGATATGTAAATGCAGAACTTGCAGATTTATTAAAATCTGAGAATTTATCTCGTTGGATTTTATAAAACTGAATGATGGGCAATATTAGTATGTGGTGAAGTGCCTGAGCCATGGTTGAAATTCTAGTTGAAGTGGTTGTTATTACAGTATTGCAAAGGGTTATTGTTTTGTATACAATGTGGCCGTGCGATGCGGGGTGGAGCAGTCTGGCAGCTCGTCGGGCTCATAACCCGAAGGTCGTAGGTTCGAATCCTGCCCCCGCTACCATTTAATTTACGCATGGATATTCAGTTGGGTGTATGCCCTTTTTTTATTTCCATAGAATTATATGAGGTATGTTGAAATATGAGAGACGCTTTTAGCGGCGTGTTAGAACGGGCTGTGATGGCATCAGGGTTCCAGTTATGGGGCCATGAATGGGCAACGGCACCCAGCACACGTATACTCAGGGTTTATATTGACCAGCCTGAAGGGGTTTCGATCGAAGCCTGTGTTCAGGCCAGTCGACAGATTGGTGCGGTGCTCGATGCTGAATCTTCACTTCAAGGTCGTTATACATTAGAGGTTTCTTCTCCGGGTATTTCACGTAGGTTTTTTAAATCTAGTCAATATGCCCGTTACATTGGTATGAATGTTCTCTGTTGTTTACGTGAAGGCGTGAATCAATTGCGGCGGATACAAGGTGTTTTGCTGGAAGTGCTGGATTCTGGAATTAAGATTCAGCATGAACAACAAGTGGTTTTTGTACTTTATTCTAATATTGATCGAGCCAATTTGGTTTGATGAGGTGGTAATGTGAGCAGTGAAGGATTATTTTTTGACCCAACTCAAGTCAAAATGGTGGTTGAATCGCTTTCAAATGAAAAAGATTTACCTCCAGAGTTAATTTTTGTTGCGATGGAAAATGCATTGGCTGCGGTGTTGGCCAAGAGTTTAGCAGAGGATGCTTGTGTGCGAGTTGAGATTGATCGAAATACAGGGACTTATCAATGTCAACGTGTTTGGCAGGTTGTTGATGCAACAGATGAAGCGTTAGAGCTTCGACCTGAGCAGGTGCTTTCAGAAGAACAGGCTCAAGCACGCGACTTTAATGCATCTGTAGGCGAAGAAGTTCTTGAATTAATTGAATTTGAGCCAGGCCGTATTTTTGCACATCAAGCAGGCCAAATGATGGTTAAATTTGTGCGTGAAGCAGAGCGTGCTAAATTGGCCGAGCACTTTAAGCATCGCATCGGAGAGCTTTTGACTGGCCAGGTTAAGCGCGTCACGCGTGAAAATATCATTATTGATTTAGGCGATCAGATTGAAGCGAATTTATCACGTAAAGAAATTTTACCAAGAGAGATCTTTCGTGTGGGAGATCGGGCACGTGGGTACTTATATGCTGTAGAGCCTGAGAATAAAGGGCCATTGTTAATGCTCAGTCGAGTGCATTTGAATATGTTGATTGAACTTTTTAAGCTTGAAGTGCCGGAGATTCAAGAGGGTGTTTTAGAGATTAAATCGGTGGCCCGTGACCCGGGTGTTCGAGCCAAGATCGCTGTTAAAACAAAGGATACACGTGTTGATGCTGTGGGGGCTTGTGTTGGTATGCGTGGATCCCGCGTTCAGGTAGTTTCCAACGAATTGGCTAATGAGCGTATCGATATTATTTTATGGGATGAAAATCCTGCAAAAATGGTGATTAGCGCAATGGCACCTGCTGAGGTCATCTCTGTGGTTGTGGATGAACAGGCTCAATCGATGGATGTGATTGTTGCTGAAGACGAGTTATCCCAAGCCATTGGACGTGGAGGTCAAAATGTGCGATTGGCCAGTCAATTGGTTGGATGGACGCTCAATGTTATGTCTGAGGTTCAGCGCGATGAGGCAGCAGGCTTGCCTGCGGTCACTGAATTGTGTCAAGCGTTAGATGTTGACGAAACACTTGCTGCTATTTTGGTACGTGAAGGATTTGAGAGTTTGGATGTATTGGCACAAGCAGAGACGAGCAAGCTGGCTACGATAGAAGAGTTTGATGAAGCCTTGGCGGCAGAAATCTTAGCACGTGCCCAATCTGCCATGGTGTCTGAAGCGATCGCTTTATCTGAATTATCAGATGTTTCGCAGCCTGATGAAACGTTAGTAGCACTGCCTAATATGCCGAAATTGGTCGCACATCGACTGGCAGCTGAAGGGGTGATTACAGCCAATGATCTTGCAGAGAAATCAGTTGATGAAATCGTTCATATTAAAGGGGTTAATGAGCGTTTAGCGGCGGATTTAATTATGGCAGCACGTGCGCCTTGGTTCAAAAATGGTCAAGATTGAGAGGGTATGTGGTGTCAAGTATTAAAGACTTAGCTGTGAACTATTCTTTGAAATCCAATGATTTAATTCAATTATTAGGTAAAGCGGGGGTGGATATTCAGGATGAGAATGTCACACTCAGTGCCGAGGAACTTAAGGCATTCAAGGTGTATATGGCCAATACGGAACGAAGAAGTGTTTTATCTGTGAGGGCTACCACAAAATCTCCTCAAAAAATCACTGTTGTTCGTACCAGAGCATCTGCATCAGTTAAAAAAGAGACTCAAGCTTCATCAGCGGCATCGGTGTGTCCGCCAGATACATCTGTCAATCAAAAGCGATTATCTGATGCTGATAGGGCGCGTGCAGATTTGAGTGTACAAGCTGAAAAACCTGTTGTAGATCGATCTTTGGCATCACAAAATCAGAAGTCTTCGCCATCTAAGCCGAAATCACAGTCATCTGAATTTATTGCACCTGCACAGTCTGACCGAAAAAAACAACGTAAAGATGCTAAATCTAAGCGTCAAGAACGTCAAGAAATAGCGGGAGACTTAATTGAATTAAAGAGAGCAGATCAACTGTTAAGGCAAAAATTTAATCGCCCCGATCAACAGGTTATATATGATGTTTCTGTGCCAGAATTTATCACTGTGTCTGAGTTAGCTAATCGATGTGCTGTGAAAGCTTCTGAGGTGATTACTCATTTATTTCAATTAGGTATGATGGCCACTATTAATCAGACGGTTGATCAAGAAACAGCTGTATATGCTGTGGAGGCACTGGGGCACCGTGTGGTCTTGGTTAAAAATGAAGAAGCATTACTTTTAGAGGCTTTTTCGAATGATTTTCCCTTGAAACCTAGAGCCCCGGTGGTGACAGTCATGGGGCACGTTGATCATGGTAAAACCAGCTTGCTAGATGCAATGCGCCGTAGTCAGATTGTTGACAGTGAGTCTGGGGGTATTACGCAACATATTGGAGCCTATTTAGTTGATACTGAGCAAGGTGCAGTGGCGTTTTTGGATACACCTGGCCATGAAGCATTTACAGCTATGCGTGCGCGTGGTGCAGGATGTACAGATATCGTGGTATTAGTTGTCGCAGCTGATGATGGGGTCATGCCTCAGACGATTGAAGCCATTCAGCATGCAAAAGCTGCCAATGTACCATTAGTCGTTGCGATTAATAAGATGGATAAAGAAGATGCAAATCCTGAGCGCATCAAAACTGAATTGACGCAACATGATGTTTTGGCTGAATCGTTGGGTGGAGATGTTTTGTTTCAAGAAATTTCAGCAAAAACGGGCATGGGTATTGATCATTTATTAGAAAATCTTGCATTACAAGCAGAAATTTTAGAATTAAGTGCACCTGAGGAAGGGTGTGCTGCTGGTTTGGTGATAGAATCTATTTTGGATAAAGGGTTGGGTTCCGTTGCAACATTGTTGGTACAAGTTGGGTGTTTAAATCAGGGTGATATTGTTTTAACGGGTAAAGAATATGGGCGTGTTCGTGTCATGGCGGACAGTCATGGTCAGTACATTGATTCAGCAGGCCCATCTGTTCCGGTTAAAATCACTGGTCTATCGGGTGTGCCATTTGCCGGTGATGTGTTTAGAGTGGTTGAAACTGAGCGTGTTGCGCGAGAATATGCCCATCATCATAAAAATAAAATTCGGGATAAACGATTGTCTCAAGCAACACCTAAACCTTTAGAACAAATGTTTTTGGAAGCACAATCAGATCAACTCCCCTCAATACTCAGCATTGTGATTAAAGCAGACACACAAGGTTCAGTTGAAGCGATATCAGAATCTGTTAAAGCATTGGGTTCCGATCAAATTCAGATTCAAGTGATGAGTGCAGGTGTCGGGCAAATTAGTGAATCTGACGTCAATTTAGCACAGACTTCTTCGGCCTTGCTTGTTGGGTTTAATGTGCGTGCTGACGGTCAGGCCACTCAGTTGATGCAGATGCGTCAGATAGAGCCATTTTATTGCAGCGTAATTTATGACTTGATTGATCGAGTGAAGTCTGAAGTTGAAGGGCTTGAAAAACCTGTTTATTCTGACAAGATTCTTGGGATAGCTGAAGTGCGTGAAGTCTTTCGATCGTCTCGATTTGGAGTGGCATCTGGGTGCATGGTGTTAGAAGGTGTATTGCAGCGTAATGCAAAGATTCGGGTATTAAGAGAGGGCATTGTCATTCATCAGGGGGTGTTGAACTCGGTGCGTCGGCAGAAAGAAGATGTGAATGAAGTTAAAACGGGTGTGGAGTGTGGTTTAGGCATTAAAGATTATACAGATGTTAAGCCTGGGGATCGAATAGAAGCTTTTATGCGTCAAGCTTCCTAGGATTGTTGAGATGCAATTTCGAAAGGAACGGTTAAAAAAATCAGTACAACGACATGTAGATGATTGGTTACGCAAAGAAGCAGAATTGCCGTCAATGATGAACCTACATTTGACCGATGTCGTTGTTGCCAATGATTTATCTTACATTAAGTTGTATGTGCATTGGGATACTACGGGCTCAATGCGTGGTGTGTTGTTGGGGCAATTGAATACATTTTCGCCAAAACTAAGGCATTTTATGGCGAGTCGCGTGAGTTTAAAGCGTATTCCAAAGTTTAAATTTTACTATGATGAACAAGAAGATCGAGTTCGCGTTATCAGAAAAGTCGTTAATGCTCTCGAGATTTCAGATTTAGAATCAACAGATTAGATGAGTTTTGTGTGTCAAAAAGTTCAAAAGATCTAATTCCATCTGTAGTACTGGTTGATAAACCCAGTGGGCTGACTTCTAGACAATGTGTTGATCAGTTAGTGAAGATATTAGGCGAATCGCACATTGGGCACACAGGGACTTTGGATCCACTGGCTACGGGTATGTTGCCCATTTGTATTGGGGAAGCAACTAAGTTTGCTCGTTTTTTTCTTGAAGCTGAGAAAGCGTATGATGTGACCATGGCCTTAGGGGTGCAGACATCAACGGGTGATGCTGATGGGACCGTCATTGCAAGACAGTCTATACCGAGCAGAACATCAGAGACATTAAAAGTGGTGTTGCAGCAATTGAGTGGAGAGATTCAGCAAGTTGTTCCAATGGTGTCAGCTGTACGTGTAGGTGGGCAACGACTCTATAAGTTAGCTCGATTGGGTAAAATTGTTGAGCGTCCTGTACGAAAGGTGACAATTTTTGAATTGTCTGTTTTAGCACAGACGATTGACACAATAACGTTACATGTGCGCTGCAGCAAGGGAACTTATATCCGTGCTTTAGTTGAAGATATCGCAAAGGCTTTGGGCACATGTGCACATGTTCAGAGATTGCATCGATGTTGGGTGGCGCCATTTAAAGGCAAGCCCATGGAGGCGCTGTCGATTTTAAGTGCTGCAACGGCACCACATCAACATAGATGGAAAGATTTTAAAAGCGTCAGCTCATTGAGCGAAG
>JAAZZZ010000089.1 GCA_014238985.1 Gammaproteobacteria bacterium | reverse complement strand
AATGCAAGGGTTGTAGGTGTAATTGACAAGCAGTGAGTTGAAATAAAAGCATGCCTATTAAAAATATATTTAGAGTTCGGATGATGTTCATAGATTTTGAGAGACCTTTCATAAGACAAAATTAATGAGTTTTCCAGGAACAAAGATGGTTTTTTTGATCGATTTCTCTTATAAATATTTTTTGATATTTTCAAGCGCACAGGCTGATTCGATGATTTTGTCTTTTGACATCTGAGCGTCAATGCACAATTGGCCGCGTAATTTGCCATTGATTTGAATAATCAGGGTGATTTGAGCGCGCTGAATTGCCTGTAGATCCTCCTGAGGATAGTCTGCTTCAAGGACATTGTCGCCATAAGCCAGTGCTTGCCAGAGTACGTGGCAAATATGCGGGGTGATGGGCGCTAAAGCACGAATCATAATAGAGAGGGTTTCGTGAGCCAACCAGGCTGTTTCAGTTGATTCAACATCTGGGGCCAATTCACTGATCAAATTAACCAATTTCATCACGGCTGAAACCACAGTATTAAATTGCTGTCGTTCTACATCAAAACACAGTTGCTTCACGATGAGATGACAATCAGAATGCATTTTAAGTAAGTTGGGTTGGGTGAAGTGTTCGAGTGGAGGTTGTGTTTGACAGCCAATCACAGCATCTTTCCATTGATAACAGAGCAGCCAAAATCGATTCAAAAACCGTTGCGCACCTTCAACCCCTTCTGAATGCCACTCCAGTGTTTGTTCAGGTGGGGCGGTAAAGATTGAAAATAAACGAAGGGTATCTGCACCATATTGTTCGATCAGGGGCATAGGCGTGATGACATTGCCTTTTGATTTAGACATTTTTTTGCCATCTTTTAACACCATGCCTTGCGCTAAAAGTTTTTGAAAAGGTTCATCTGAATTGAGTAGACCAATGTCTCTGAGTACTTTGTGAATAAAACGTGCGTACAGTAAATGCATATTTGCATGTTCAATTCCGCCAATGTATTGATCAACAGGGGTCCAATATTTAGCGCGGTCGTCTAGCATGGTTTGATTTTGGTCAGGGCAGGCATAGCGTGCGTAATACCATGATGAATCAACGAATGTATCCATGGTATCTGTTTCACGTTGTGCTGCTGCATTGCAGTGTGGACAGGTTGTGTCAACGAAGGTGCTGTATTGAGCGAGTTGAGCGCCTGTCTTTGTCATGGGCAAGTCCAGAGGGAGGATGACGGGTAACTCGGACTCTGGCACAGGCACTAAGCCGCAATGATCGCAGTGGATCATTGGAATGGGTGTGCCCCAATAGCGTTGTCGAGAGACCCCCCAATCACGGAGCCGATAGGTGGTGGTTTGTCCCCCAGAAGCTTGTTGATGCAAAACTTGTGCTATTTGTTTTTGTGCTTGTTCTATTGTGTGAGTATTAAAGGTATCACTATTGATCAGTGTGCCTTGAGGCTCAACCCATGGGGCTTGTGTGAAATCCCAAGGCGTTGTGGCATTTTCAGGGGGTTGAATGACAGGCAGAATGGGCAATGTGTATGTTAGGGCAAACGCATGATCACGGAGATCATGTGCCGGGACGCCCATCACACAGCCTGTGCCATAATCCATCACCACATAATTACAGATCCAAATAGGTAGTGTGTTTCCAGTGAGGGGATGGTGGGCCAAAAAAGGTGTGGCAATACCCTTTTTTTCAGCAATGGCTGCACTGCGCTCTGAAGTATCAGTGTGTTGAGACGTCTCTATGAAGGCACGAATATTTTCAGACGTTTGGGCAGCAATATGTGCTAAGGGGTGGTCCACTGAAATGGCCAAATAGCTTACACCAAATAAGGTATCAATACGTGTTGTGAAAGCAATCAGTGGATCAGGTTGATCAATGACAGGGAAATGTACATCAACACCATGCGCTCGACCAATCCAATTACGCTGCATGGTGATGATTTCTTGTGGCCAGCCTTCGAGGGTGTCTAGAGCATCGAGTAATTCATCGGCATAAGCCGTGATTTTAAAAAACCATTGACGAATTTTACGTTTCTCAACAAGCGCATCCGAACGCCAACCACGACCATCAATGACCTGTTCATTGGCCAGGACAGTGTTGTCGACAGGATCCCAGTTAACAGTGCTTTCACGTTGATAAACCAAACCTTTTTTAAACATTTGAAGAAAAAGCCATTGATTCCAGCGGTAGTATTCAGGGAGGCACGTTTGAATCTCGCGAGACCAATCAATGCCCAAGCCCATGCGTTTCAGTTGTGTGCGCATGGTGTTGATATTATTTAGGGTCCAATTTTGAGGAGAGACCCGATGCTTAATGGCTGCATTTTCTGCTGGCAGGCCAAATGCATCCCACCCAAGTGGTTGTAATACATTGTATTTTTGCATTATTTTGATGCGAGCAATGACATCACCTAAGGTATAATTACGGACATGCCCCATGTGCAATTCCCCGCTGGGATACGGCAGCATAGATAGACAGTAGAAGGAAGGCTGATCAAGCTTTTCTGTCACTTCAAATGATCGATGTTTTGCCCAAAATGTTTGTGCAGTGTCTTCAACTGCTTGAGCGTGATACTGTGGTTGCATTATGGCGCAATCCTTTAAGAGAATTAGCAGACTAGCAGGATTGTAAAATTGGCGCAAGCTGTCTAATTCGGCAATATTTAAGCAAAGCAGATCTACTCATTTTGAGGTCTATATCGTAATGTGATCAATACAGCAATTAAGCTGAGAAGGGCCATGGGTAACAAGCCCCAACGGACTACCGGTGTTTGACCTGAGCGTAATATTAAGGTGTGAGGTTGATGCCTGTCAGAGGGTAATGGAATGATTTGACTCATGCCACTGTCATTTATAAAGACACTGTGTTTTTGTGTCTCTAAGGTGCGCATATGTAGAATATTAAGATGTTCTTGAATGGCCACTTTGCTGTTAAACCAGCTGTCATCGGTGATGACCACTGAAGCCAAAGTGTGACGGTTATTTTTCCAGACCCAATTTGGGTAAGCAATTTCATAGCAGATTAACATCGCCAATGGGTATTGATTCACTTGAATTTCAGAGAGCGTTTTACCCGCCTGAAGTTGTGAAAGAGGGATGCTTAAATATTTTAACAAAGGTGTTAACCAAGTGCTGAATGGCAGGTATTCGCCAAAAGGCACTAAAACATGTTTATTGATGAAATGTGTCTGAGTAGGTTGTTGTAATAATGCGCTGTTGTAGAGCGCTCCGCTCTCAGTGTGAAACACGCCAGTGAGCAAGTTGAGGTGATGTTTTTGGACCCAGCGTTGTAAATGTTTCATCTGATCAGGTGCTCGTTCAGCAATCCAAGGCAATGCGCCTTCTGGCCAAATAAGGAGCTGAGGGTGTGGCGTGAGGGTGCTGTGTGAAATGAAAAAATTCAACGCCTCTCGCCGTTTTTCAGGTTGCCATTTTTCTTGAAGACTTCGATGTCCTTCGACCCAATGAACCTTTAAATCAGACTGTGGTTGAGTCCATAATGGCAGACCATTGAGAACATAACTGATTGTGATCAGCATGAGCAATTTTAGAATAATCAGCTGCTTTCGTTTAGAACAGTATAATTGTACCAGCCAAGTGCAAAAGATTAAACTGGCCGCACCGACTGCAAAGACGCCACCATAGGGCGCGAGACTGGCCCAAGGTGCTTGGACATAGAGATAACCAATTAAGGTCCACGGAAAGGTTAAACTGGAGTGCGTGCATAACCATTCAAGTAGGATCCAAGGCAGTATCAATGCGCCGCTCAAAGGCAACCAAGTGCGCAATTTTTGTGCTAAATAGAGGGTGAGTGCTGGCAATTGTGCGCAGATGCACATAAATAAGGCTGATAAAGAGAGAGCCAGGTGTATGGGTAGATGTGCAACCGTTTTAATCGGCGTGATGATCCAATGACAAGCTGAAAAATAGTAGCCTAATCCCCATACCAGGCCCATCATGTAAGGAGAAAGATTCAGTTCATCTGTTTGATATAATGCGTAAATAAGCCCACAGAACCCAAGCAGACTGATGGGCCAAGCAGTGACATGCCAATCTGCTGCTGTGCTGATGATGCCACTGATAA
>JAAZZZ010000088.1 GCA_014238985.1 Gammaproteobacteria bacterium | reverse complement strand
GATGCTTTTAGCAGAAAAAACACATGGCCTCACACCCCTGCATTGCGCTGCAGAAAAGGGCCAGATCGAAACCCTCAATGCACTCCTCTCTCATGAAAAATCAGCGCCTTTTATAAAAGAGATGCTTCAATCGGAAAACACCCAAGGTCTGACGCCTTTATCCATCGCACAATACCAGCATCAACATCATCCCTCAGACACAACCCAACATATCTTGCAAATATTATCTCGGCTCGAAGCAACATTCCCCAAACAAGTATCACCTAAGATCAAACAAGAACAAGAAGCGGAAGCGATCCTTACCCTTGCACATGCATATGCATATGGATCAAACAATCCAGCCGCTTCATCTAAATTACAACCTTCTTTGGACACACCTGTTTGCACGATTAGATGATCCCGATTCCCTAGATAAGCAGAGAGCGGCTCAACGCAACCGCACAGAGAATATGGCTTCTGCTTCCCTCATAAAATGATCGATCTGCACAAACTCAGCTATCTGACTAGGATAATGCTATTTCACACTTTACAATAAAGGTGTTTCGTATATATTCAGATTGAAACGTTCTCTATTAAGGCTGGAGTGATGATGTTCTATCAACGAATCAACGCCACCTCATGCTTGATGCTCTGTTTGATGTTATGTACAGCCTGTGTGCCACATCAACCTTATGCTGCCCATCGTCTGGCTCAGCTGCCTCAACAGTTCTGGGTCAAACACCCCAATTGGTCAGCTCAAGGGACGGTCCTCGTCAAGCAGCTCAACCATAAAGAATCTGTCTATTTTAACTGGGAACACCAAGCTCAAGAAGACAGCTTAACCGTGCTCAATGGATTTGGGATCACGTTAGCTCAATTGAAATGGGCACCACACCACTTGGCTCAACTCACCCTGGGCGAACACACCTGGACAGGGGCGTCTCCTGAGCAATTGCTTGCCCAACAATTAGGGTGGTCCTTGCCCTTTGCCGATTTAACCGCTGCAGTATTAGGACACACCCAGAATCCTGCCATTAAACAGGTATCGCGCGCCTATTTCAACAACCTGCCGCTTCCTGCCGCTTACCGCTATCAAGATGCGCACACGCGTTTGCATATTCGCATCACAGATTGGTCCTTTCCACCCAACCATGGATAAAACACATTGACCTTGAGTGCCCCATTCCCCTAACCCTTTGAAATATTCAAATATTGCTCTATAATCTTGCTTTTATGTGCTGTGAATCCATCATGTCAGCTTATCAATATACGCTCTCTGCCCACGCGGTATTCTGCGCCAGCGTTCAAATTCCCGAGGCAGAAGGCCCCTGTCAAAACCCGCATGGCTACACCTATCAGGTGAAAGCCCATTTAATGTCTAAAACCCTCAATGTAGCGGGTTGGAGCTTGGATTATCAGGCCTTACATGACGCCCTGTCTGAGCATTGTGCAATGCTCGATCACATCCATCTCAATGACCACCCTGCATTTCAAACGACCACACCCAGTTGTGAGCATATTGGTCAATGGCTGATCGAATCCCTCAGACAACGCCTCACGCTGCCACACGGCACCACCCTTCAAATAGACCTTGAGCCTAAACCCGGTTGTGTGATTTCTGTAAAAGAATGTTCGGACACATCCGAATGATAGATACTCTTAAAATCAACGAAATCTTCTATTCCATTCAAGGTGAATCCACCGCATCTGGGTTGCCCACAGTGTTTGTACGCTTGACTGGATGCCCTTTGCGCTGTCAATACTGTGACACTGCCTATGCCTTTCATGAAGGCCAACGTCAAAGCCTCGACACCCTGCTCACAACACTGCAACACTACCCCTGCAAAACCGTGTGCATCACGGGTGGAGAGCCTTTAGCACAACCAGCCGTTTTGCCATTGATGAAGACTTTGTGTGATGTAGGCTATCGTGTTTCTATCGAAACATCCGGGGCGCTAGACATCAGCCCCATTGATCCACGTGTGGTTATTGTGATGGACGTCAAAACACCTGCATCAGGTGAAGTGTCTAAAAACCGCTGGGCAAATCTAAAACACCTCACACCCCCTGACCAAGTCAAGGCAGTGATTTGTGATCGATCTGATTTTGATTGGATCTGTGATCAAATTAAACGCCATGCGTTGCCCACAGGCTGTGAATGGTTGCTCTCACCCATGACGCCCGGGCTTGCGCCCACAGATCTCGCCAATTGGATTTTAGAACAGGCATTGCCTGTCCGCTTTCAAACACAATTACATAAAACGCTTTGGGGTGATACACCCGGTCATTGAGCCCTGTATGTTTGCAACACAATGCATCAAAAAAATCCACACTTAAAACACTTCAGCGTACCGGCGCAGGCTTGCCTGGCTTGCCCCTTCGATGCCGCTCACAAGCCCCTGCCAGCATGTATCCTAACTGATACAATACGCATAAAGGCAAGGCGAGCAACAGTTGGGAGATCACATCAGGGGGCGTCAGCAACATGCCCATCACAAAAGCCCCCACCACGGCATGTGGACGATACTGCACCCATAAAGCCGCAGAAACAATACGACAGGCAGTGAGCACACACATCATGAGCGGCAGCTGAGCGGCAAGGCCAAAAGACACCACCCAAGTCCCACATAGTTCGAGATAGCCCATCATATCTGGTAGAACCTTGACGTCTTGAGGCGCCCATTGTACAAAGACCTTGAACATCAATGGAAACACACACCAATAAGCGAATAATCCACCACAGATAAATAAAACAGCACTCAAGCCCACCAAAGGCCCTATCCATATGCGCTCTGACCCCGTCAAAGCGGGCGTGATAAAACGCCAGCATTCATAAAACCCATACGGCATAGCCACACACACCGCCGCCCACCCGCCTAATTTAAGCGGCATCAAGACAGTGGCGGTTAAAGAGGTGACAATGAGATGGTGCGAAGGCAATACCGCTAAAATCGGCCGTTGTAAAATATGATACAGTGCCTCTGAATACGCACAACACAGGCCAAACACCACCACAAATACAATACCTGTGCGCAATACAGCGGCCCTGAGTTCCTGCCAATATTGAACAGACATGATCTTTATGAAACGTCCGTTTTGGTCGATGATGTGCTTGAAGGCGTCTGCGCTGTTGAGCCCTGCTGTTCAAAAGATTCCGTATCTTTCACCTGAGCTGCTGTGGTCGAAAATTGCTGGAATGTACGCTGCCAATTGCCCCACATACGACCCAAGCGCTCTGCAATATCTGAAAGTTTCTGTGGGCCAAAAATCAATAAAGCCACCAACACCACAACCATGCATTCACCCATGCCAATGTCAAACATCTGTGGGCCTATCTTTGTCTGAGTCCGAGCGCACTGAAGACTCTGATGTCGCTGCACCTTGCTGAAATCGCCGTATGACCCCCGACACTTCTTCAGCTAAACCTTTCAGCCGCTCACGCCCAAATAATAAGCACACAACCGCTGCAATTAAAAGCAATGACCCTAAACTGATACTCGATGGCCCCATGCGATCCCCCTCATCAATGTTTATATAGGTGGCATCAACCCATGCGGTTGCCACCAGCCCAAATAAAACCCTAATAATAAAAACATAAAAGCGATCACAGACAAGGCAATACGCCAGGTCAAAGCCTTCAATAGTCCAGCGCCTCGATCTTGATCGGTGACCAAAGCCTTCAACGCAGCACCTAAACTAAAAACCGTGATCAGCAGTAGTACTAGCATGATTATTTTGGTTAGAATAGGACCTTGCATCATTGGAGCCATGAAACGGATGTTTTTTCATACTAACAAGCACGGCCTACAGACTCAAGTGGGCAATTGTCATTTTCAATGCAGCTGGTTCCCAATGATTGTGCTGTCTCTTGCCTGTGCCTTCATGGCCTCTTTGGGCCATTGGCAGTTGAATCGCGCAGCAGAAAAATCCGCCTTATTAAACCACTATCAGCTCAGCTTACACCAACAACCCAAAACATTAACGACAGTGATTCAAAACAGTGCACTCAGACAATATACACCCATTCAATCAACTGGACTATTTGATTGGGCGCATATGATTTTGTTAGATCACCAATATCATAAACACAAGCTGGGTTATCACGTGATAGTCCCCTTAAAAGCAAA
>JAAZZZ010000087.1 GCA_014238985.1 Gammaproteobacteria bacterium | reverse complement strand
GGCTATAAACGGGCGTGCAGATTGTGTAAGGGCTTTAATTGAGGGGGGTGCTGATCCTAATCTTGTAAATAGATGGAGAGACGAGCTGCACAACGGCGCAACCGCGCTGCACTGGGCGGTTTTGAAGGGACATGTAGACTGTGTAAGGGCTTTGCTTGAGGCTGGCGCTGATCTTAATCTTGTAAATAGATGGAGCGAAGGCGTGCTGCACCTTGCAGCTTCTAATGGGCGTTTAGAGTGCGTGAAGGCTTTGTTGCCATACATGTCACGCGAAGCAATTCATGCAAAAAATGGCGACGGCCAAACCGCGCTGCAAATCTCTCAACAGAAAGACCTTGCAGAGGTTGAACGGTGGCTTAACTCTGCTGATCAGATTCAGGCTGCACTGGCCGCAATTCAAACACGCAGGGCATGTTCTGCAACGTTGAGCATTGAGATTCAAGAAGCTGAGTCTGATCAAGCGTCTGATGCTGAAGGTGTATTAAAGTGGAAAGACGCGCTCGTGCAATATGTGCTCAAGATCGAGTTGCCTCCCGAAGCAGAAAATGAAGGTGATGTGGCACAGCGCACGTATAGCTTGCCATGTATATATTTGCCATATTCAGTACAATCAGCGCTGATCCATCAGCTCTATCAGTCTTATGCTTTAGAGAAAGGTCAATTGAGTTTTAGGGTATCAGGTGCTCAAGTGTGCAGTGTGAAGCTGGGTTTGAACAATGTTCAATCTCAGGGTAGAGAGCGTTTGCTCAAGATGCTTTTTGCAAGGCACCCTGATCGTTATCAAACAAGCGCATCTAAAGTGGGTCATGGCGAGCATACAACCCTGACAGTTGTGCCTGATGTTGGTGTTCAGCAAAAGAATGCCTATCAGAGGTCTGAGATTTCGTTCATTGCTTTGCCTGACGAGGTGATAGCTAAGGTGATTAGGGCTGTAGTGTCGAAAGGTAAGCCCATGTTTGAGCAGTTATGTAAAATGCAGAAAATAATCGGTCGGTTATGTTGCGTGTCTCGTTTATTGAGGGGTGGACTTTCGGGTATAACGATAGCAGCACCCCCGTTGCCTCAAACTCAAACTGCTGCTGGAGTGGTTGCCCCAGAAAAACCTGCAGCAGTGAGTGCTGCAAGGCGCGTAGCGCGCCTTTCCAAATCAGTGGCTGCCCCCCGATCAGGCATCACCCCACTGTTAAATATGCGGCACGAAAGTGCCTGAGGCGGTGCAGGGTGGTCAGATCTGGCAGCCCTGCATTTTTCCCGTATTGAATGGAAGCCACCCTCACCACATGCTGGTTGAGGCTGTTGAACGCTGCATTTAAGTAGGGTATCACAAGGCAAAATTGAGCGAAAAAAATAGGCGTTTTTGAGTATAAATAAGTATTTTGAGCGCGTTTTTAACGCAGTATGCAACAGTCTCTGAGTGTGTGCCTGAGGGGGTGATCATGGTCAGTGTGGCTTTTGCTTGGGTGTTTGGCATCATGTTGTCACATGTTGTGCGCATGCCGTGGTTTGTGTGTGTGGGGTTGATCGGTTTGGGCCTCAAGGGTCGATGTCCTCAAAACACCTGGATTATTGTGTTGCGACTGTTGGCTGTTGTGTGTGTCATGGGGGTTGGCCAGCGTGTTTGGTTGCCATAGAGAGTGATGCATTAGATTTTAAAATTTTGAACCATTCAATAATAATTTATAATTTTTAACTTAAAAGTCAAGAATGTCGCGAAAATCTCTTGATCTAAAACATGAGGATATGTTACATTACACTCACTCATATAGTCAGTTTAATCACAATAAGAGTTTTTATCATGCCTGATTCGGAAAAAGTGCTGCCGTCTGCAGTTGAAGAAGTTGAGACTATTTTAGAAAAACCTGACAGTGTTTTACCCGAAGGTGAAGATACACAATATCACTCTCTAACAGAAGGTTTAATAGCTGCAGTTCAAGCGCGTGATACACATGTTGTGAATGCTTTGCTTCGAGCGCAGTGTATTAATCCTGATGCTTTGCTTCGAGCGCAGTGTATTAATCCTGATGCTATACTAGATGAAGATGGCAACACACTGCTAATATTGGTGACTAAAAATAACGATCAAAACACGGTACAGGCTTTGTTGCAGATTGGGTTTGCTAATCCTGATTTAAAAAATAAAAAAGGTCACACAGCTTTAAGAATAGCCGTCTTAAAGGGCTATGCAGATATTGTGAGCACTTTGTTGGCGGAGGGCGCTGATCCTGATGTTCTAGATAAAGATGGCGCAACCGCGCTGATGTTGGCGGCTCAACAGGGCAAAGAAGCTATTGTTAATCTTTTTTTAGACTGGAAGCAACGGGTTGACTTGAATCTTAAGTTCAAATCAGGTTATACCGCCTTGATGTTTGCGGCCCACAAAGGTCACGCATCAATTGTACAGAATTTGCTGAATGCGGGCGCTGATTTAGGTTGTCAAGACCCAAAAGGTAGAAGCGCTATGATTTTAGCGGCCCAAGAGGGCCATGCAGATGTCATCAATTTTTTGATGGAGAGGTTTAAAAAAATCGAACCCGCTCAACAAAAGAAGATTCTTAAAAAGCCTAAATGGGCTGACATTGTTATTCTCTTAGCAACTGTGAAGGGAGATATTCAGACTTTAAATACTTTACTTAAGATGAAGCGGCCGGGACAGTCTGATGAGTTAACCTTTACTATGCTTGATCCTTTTTGTATAGCAACTGTGTATGCATATCATGATTGTGATCAGAAAGCAGTGATGAAATGCTTTGAAAAGGCTCATATTAAAAAAATCGGCATTAATTACAGTACGTTGATAGGTTTCTTAAGCGGCGTTCCAGAAACGCCTATATCCGTCAAAATGCTTAAAATTTTGATATCTGCAGGTATTGCGTGTGAGCCATCAAGGGGTGAAGACCCTGTTTTGGTCGTGATGAGAGCTTCAAAGGTTCAGTATATGAAGGTTTTGTTGGCAGCAGGTGCTGACCCTAGCTTTCGCAGTGATTGTCAGGGTACTGCTCTAATGATAGCAGCAAAAAAAGGGCATATGGATGCTGTTAAGGCTTTAGTGGCAAAATTAAGTGTTGAGGCACTCAACTATCAAGATAATGCTGGGTATAGTGCTTTAATGTGGGCCGCATTGTATAAACATGTAGAGATTGTCCGTTTTTTAATGGGTAAAGGTTCGCATGATCATTATGTTTGTTATCGAAAGATGGCTCCAATGATAACTGTTCGTGATGAGCGTGGAGACAAAGTGCATTTATTTGATGATAACATGCATGCGTTCTTGTTGAGATCTTCTTGGAAGATCATCGATGATCAGAGATCAATAGACTTTTATGTTAGAGATACCAAAGCTGTTCAAGCATTTTTAATTGAAGAGTGTCCTGCTCTGGAAGGCTGTGAAGCACTGAGTACATCAGCAGGATGTGAAAAGTTACTCCTAGACTCTTTTTTGCCTGGTTTTAGGGATCTAGTCACTGCGATTTGCAAAATAACTCAATTCAAGCCAGAGCATGCTTGCATTGTAAGATTGCAGGATCAGCGCGACCCTCAAGCAAAGCTTGGAGTATATGCATTTCAGCATCGAATGGAGTTGGTTGTCGACGGCTCTCCAGAAGGTAAGTTACGTTTATCTTTTAATCTGATGGTTCCAGTCAACAGGCTCCATTATCATGTGGGTGACAGAGCATATGGGTTTTATCGTGCAGTGATGCTCTCTCATGAGGGACAATATGCTTATTTGGATAAGCCTGATCAAGTGAGAATGACTCGTTTTCGCTCACTTCCACAGTTAGAACCAGATCCTCAGCCAGAACCAGAGGCTGGTGTTCAAGTTCAGCAAGATGACGATGATTGGGATATATTATTCAATAAACCAGTTCTAATGGCGCTTGTGTGTAAGAGGCTTTTTGAGGGGTTAGATATTTTTGGTCAAATTAAAATGCGAGCTATGCTGTCAGGTATTTCTAAAAAATGGAATCATTATTTTGCATTCTTTTCCAACGGTTTCATGCTCGCTGCGGAGGCTCATCAACAGGGATGTGATGGGGCTTTGTCTTCAACGCGGCTATTATCTTCAAAGCCAGAGCCTCAGCCAGAACCAGAACCAGAGCCACAGCTTCAAGCAGAGCCAGAGCCTCAGTCAGAACCAGCGTCAGAGCCACAGCTTCAAGCAGAGCCAGAGCCTCAGTCAGAACCAGCGTCAGATGGACATGAGCGCGATTCTGCAT
>JAAZZZ010000086.1 GCA_014238985.1 Gammaproteobacteria bacterium | reverse complement strand
AATTTGAGGTTGCTGGTAAATTTCTTTAAGCATGACGTGTTTGAAATTTTGCTTGTTGGTCTCTATGGATTGAATGGATTGAATTAATTTTAAAGGGGCAGCTGTTTTGGATTGAATCGGAGTGAGGGTGTGATGGTCTGGTGTGATGACAATGAGATGCTGATTGGGGACTGTCCAACATTGATCAGCTACATGAGTTAAAGCTAATGCATCTGATGCTAACCAATGTGAATGTTGACCTTTACCTAGGACAAGAGGGCTGTTTTGACAGGCTGCATACAGTGTGTGTGGATGGTCTTTGAGCAGAGCGATGAAGGCAAAGCTGCCTTTAAGTTTTTGTACAGTGTATTTAAGGGCTTTATCCATTGTGCCTTCTTTCAACCAAAAGAAATGAATAAGATGTGCAATGACTTCGCTGTCTGAAGCGCTGATACAGGTATAGCCTGATTCTGATAGAAATATTTTTAAATCTGTGTAATTTTCAATGATGCCGTTGTGCACAATACTGAGTGCATCATGACTGATATGTGGGTGTGCATTGAGCGTTGAAACAGGTCCGTGGGTGGCCCAACGTGTATGTGCCAGCGTAATTGATCCTTCAAGGGTTTGAGTTTTGTTGATGAGGTTTTTGACTTTGCCTACTACTTTTTCGGTGTGTAGAATGTGGTTGCTGAGCGTGCTGATGCCTGCTGAATCATAACCACGATATTCCACGGCCAATAGACCTTTTAAAGTTAAATTGATGAGATTTTTGGTGCCACAACCTGCTATAATGCCACACACTTAAGTGCTCCTGATACAGTGAATTAAGTTGAGCAGTCTAATCAATAATTTAAATATTGTATAGAGACCTTTGAACAGCTCAATAAAAAGAATGAATACCTGAGCAATTGTTAGGGTTGTTTTTCATTCACACGCTATTAAAAAAGGTTTATTTTACGTTTCTTTAACGCTTTAAGGTTTATTTAATATGTATGAAGTATAGTAGTAGTTCACGTATAAAAACAGAGTTGAAAAGCATGCCTGAACCTGACTTAAATGCTGAAGTAACAATAGCAGCAACTGCAGAAGAACAAGATCTTTCTGTTACTTCGACGAGATCTGAAGCGCTTCCACCAAAAATGTCTCAAACATTTTGGAATAAGGCATGGTGGTTAGCCAAAATGGGTGCCATTTTATCCGTTATTGGAGTGCTTTTTTCTTTGGGTGTACAGCTTTTTAGCGGCAATAGCGTTGCGTTTCCCATTGCGAATGTTGCCATAGGTGCGTTAAAGGCCCTGGGTTTTAGTGTGAGCATAGGCACTGCTACCACCTTTGGTGCGGTCAGTACAGCCGTCACCTTTGCTGGAGCAGCAGCAGCCCTCATCATTGGATTGCTATTGATTTTTATTATTTTTTCTGTACTCAAATCACTTGCTCGTAAAGCGCATAAAATGATCTTTCTTGATTTTTTTAATCTTATATCGGGAAAAGTACCCGCAGAAGCAAATCAAGCGGCATTAGCGATACAGCGTTGCTATCGTGGGCATGCGGTTCGAACTAAAGCAGCTAAAGAGGAGAAAGCTGCGGAAGGCCTCGAAAGAACGTTATCTTATACGCCCTAAATAGACTCTAAGCTTTTGCGGCAAAAACAGCTCACTGGAATTTAAAAAATTAATTGATTTTTCATTTAAAAAGAAGTCTTATAGTACTGCCGAAAGTTGAAAGCAATTATCTGGAATTATTTTTTAGCGTGATTTTTAATTGAAAAGAATTTTTATGGATAAGCCAGTTTATTTGTTGATCATTTTGCTTTTTTCTTCATTGGGTTATATCGCTGCAGATTTATATTTACCGTCGCTGCCTGCTATTGCAACAGATTTTTCTGTAGACATCACGCAGAGTCAATTATCTGTATCTGCCTATATGCTTTTCTTTGCTTTGTCGCAGTGGGTGTATGGGCCTTTATCGGACGCTATTGGACGGAGAAAGCCCTTATTGTTTGGCATCAGTTTACTGTTGGTAGGTAGTGTGATGTGTACAGTTGCACCCAGCATCATGTGGGTGATTATTGGCCGAGCAGTGCAAGGTGCTGGTGCAGGGAGTGTGATCACATTATCACGCGCCATCTTGCGTGATTTATATTCTGGAACACGTCTTGCTCAGTTTGGATCTTACCTTGCTGCATGTGGTGTGCTTATTATTTCATTTGCACCTTTATTGGGCGGCGTGATTCAACATTATTTACATTGGCGTATCAGCTTTACTTTTATTGCTTCTATCTATTGCTTCTATCGTATCTGCAGTATCGTTTTTTAAAGTGAAAGATTTATTATAATGACTGTGTTGAGTTGATTTTAGTAGAGAGTTTGTGGGCCTATCTGTTGTAGCTTTGTTTGATTACACTGAATGAGATAATGTTTATGTAAAAGCATTTCTCTTTGATAGGGTTTCCTTTAGGCGCTGCGCCTCATCCTGATTTTTCAGATGATTTAAATCGTGATGTAAACGGTGCAAGTTCTTAAAAATTAAATTACAATCCAAAATTCAAGCTTCAAAAAGGTATTGTTTATGTCGTTATCTGTTGTGATTTTAGCTGCTGGGCAAGGTTCTCGAATGGGCAGCAGTGCACCTAAGGTTTTACGCCATGTTGCTGGGCGCCCGATGCTGGGTTGGATTTTGAAGACTTTGAAATCCATTCAAGCGGCACAAGTGATGGTGGTCGTGGGGGCGGGCAGCACAGTGGTGCAAGAGTATGTATGCTCAATTGATCCCAATATACGATGTATTGAGCAAACCCAACCTTTAGGCACAGGACATGCTGTCTCTGAAGCGTGTCAGCAGATTGATTCCAGTCATCAAGTATTGGTCTTATTGGGTGATGTTCCTGGTGTTCAAACAGCCGATTTAAAACAGTTGATTGAAAAGACAGGGGATGGTTTTGGTTTATTGACGACCACGGTGATTCAACCGGATGGTTTAGGTCGTGTGGTGAGAGATTCAAGTGGTGCAATATCTGGTGTGGTAGAACACTCAGATGCTTCTTTAACAGAACGCAATATTCGGGAAATCAACACAGGTGTTTTATTAGCGCCTGCTGCGTTTTTACAAACTGCTTTACCTCGATTGAAACATGACAACATGCAAGGTGAGTATTATTTGTTAGATGTATTGCCTTTTTGGTTGTCTCAGCATGGTTCTGTCGCGGTATGGCATGCTCAAGGCGGCGATCGTTTGTGTGGTGTGAATACACCTTTGGAATTGTCTAAAATGAGTCGAGTCTTACAAAGGAGACAAGCTGAAGCATGGCTGCAACAAGGCGTTGATGTTCAAGATCCTGCTCGAGTTGATATACGAGGAGAGGTGACGGTTGAACCAGGGGCTTTTATTGATATCAACGTTGTTTTTTCTGGAACTGTGTCCATTGCGACGGGTGCGCATATTGGTCCTGGGTGTTGTTTGCATAATGTGTCTGTTGGGCGGGATGCAAGGGTGCATGCATATTCAGTGTGTGAAGATTCAGATATTGCGCCACAGGCCCAAGTGGGCCCACATGCCGTGGTGCGACAATCCAGCATAGGCGCTCAGGCTCAGGTTGGTTGTTTTGTTGAGTTAAAACGCAGTCAATTAGGTGAATCTGTCAAAGCTAAACATTTAGCTTATTTAGGAGATGCGCGTATTGCCTCAAACGTGAATATTGGTGCCGGTGTCATCACCTGTAACTATGATGGCGCCAATAAACATTTAACGCATATTGAAACAGGGGCGTTTGTAGGGGCAGGTGTACAGTTGATTGCACCTATTAAGGTCGAATCTCAAGCCTTTGTTGCGGCAGGGAGCACATTGCGTACAGATGCACCCGCTAATTGTTTAACGATTGTGGCGATGAAACCTAAATATCTCAAGCATTGGAAGCGCCCTCAAAAGCACACAGCATCTGCTGATTGTGAAGTTCGCACATGAGCTCGAAGATTGTTTTTGCCTCTTCTAATGTCGGGAAACAAGCTGAAATTCAGAGAATTTTTGCCGATTTACCTTGGACGGTTGTTTGTCAATCTGATTTAGGGGTTGAAGATGTTCCAGAAACAGGATTGAGCTTTATTGAAAACGCGATTTTGAAAGCACGCCATGCATGCCAACAGACTGGATTGCCTGCATTTTCAGATGATTCTGGATTAGAGGTGGATGCCTTAGATGGGGCGCCGGGCGTGTATTCTGCACGTTATGCGGGGGATGCAA
>JAAZZZ010000085.1 GCA_014238985.1 Gammaproteobacteria bacterium | reverse complement strand
ACCAGAAGATGAAGCAGCGGGCGGAGCACCAAACGCAGAGCCAGCAGCAGACGCAATTCTGGAAGACACCTTATATTCAAGATTGGCACTTGAGCCGGCCTTGATACAGTTGAGAATGAAATATGATGCACGTCGTCAGTATGTCAGCGGTCAATTTATAAGCTATTTGAGTGATCATTCTGAGTCGATATCGGCGGATTTTTCTCATGCTGTCTTAAATTGTGCTGAAGTTTTGAAGGCAGAAACTCATGAAGCAGATGAACAAAGCCCGCTATTACCTCATTTCGATTCAGAATTATTTCGGGATGCTGAGGATTATAAAGCGTGTGTTGATGATGTTTCACGGTTTTATACTAAGTTTGAGTCACTTCAAGAGATGGAGCATGCACATAAAGAGCATCAAGAGCATCAAGAGCATCGACGTGATAATCGTAGATCGATGACCAAGCGTTCGATGGGTTTTGGTCTATTGGGCTCTCTCGGGCTCGCTGCTTGGCGTTTAGAGTTAGCGCATTTGGTGCTAAATGGTGTATCTGTTGCAGGTGTTTCGATTGTGCCGATCTCTTTAGGTTTATCGATTCTGTGTTTAGCTATTCCAGTATTATTGTTGATTAGATATCGTGCAAAACCTTATAAGGGCTTTAAGGTGCCTGATCATTCTGTTAACACGCAAGTCTATTGTAGCAGTGAATTAGCGGATCCATTCGATCGAGCTGCATCTTTCGTATCATCTTTTTGTTCAGTTGCCCCACGAAGTGCAGCTAGCTTTGCTGAAGTGTTGCCTGCTTCGGAAGTGCCAGTTAGATTTGATGATGCTGAAGTTAGACTTGATAATGGTGTCAGATCCGCAGCAACCGTACACCCTGATGGCTATCTCTTCGGTAGCGTTTAATTGAATAGCTTAAATTTCAACCTTTAGATGAATGCAGTTTAAGCAAGCCCGATTCAAACAGCAATTGGCGTGCGTGTTCTTTGGGTTGTTGTGTGTAGGTTGCAAGCCAGAGTAGTGCAGCACTGTAAAGGATCAAACCGCCGAATATCCAAGGTTCGGGTAAAGCTTTGGTGCCTCCATAATATCCAAAATAACTAAAAGCGGTGATGCCGATAAAATAAGGAATCAGCCAGGCGGCATGTTTTAAATTCAGGGGGTAGGGCTCACGGCGTGTGCAGCATCGGTAGATGATGAGTAAGAGGATGCCCAGCAACAAGCCCAGCATTAATCGCCAGATGGTTTCCCAGCCAGACCAATACGCCAATAAATTGCACACTAAAAAGGCCAGATAGCAGAGTGTTTTATGGTAAGGCAATCGAAAAGGTCGAATCAAATCAGGGGCCTGTTTTCTCAGTGCCAATAATGAAATCGGACCGACACCATAGGCTAAGACAATGGCAACAGATTGAAATTTAATCAGTGCTTGCCAATCTGGAAATGGAAAGAACAATATCAATCCAACACAGAAGTTGATCCAAACAGCGCGTGCAGGGACGCCTTTTGAATTAAGCCCCATTAAAGTGCTTGGGGCATAGCGATTTTCGCTCATGGCATATGTCAGGCGTGCGGTGGTGGCTGTGTAGATCAGTGATGTACCGGTGGGTGAGATAAAGGCATCAGAATAGACAGCCACAGCTAACCAAGATAACCCTAAGCTCATGGCAATCCCTGCCAATGGGCCTGCGTCGTGTGCGTAGTGTAGATGATTCCAACCATTTTTAAGCATTTCAGGCGATAATGCACCCACATAAGCCAACTGAATCAAGCCATATAAAACAATGCAGATCAATACAGAACCAATGACGGCCAGTGGAATAGCAATGTTAGGATTTTGAGTTTCACCGGCTAAAGAGGTGGTTTCTCGAAAGCCTAAAAATGAAAAAACCACGGCCCCCGGTAATGAGGCGAAGACGCCATGCCAACCAAAAGGCATGAAACCGCCTTGGCGCGTGAGATTATGGGTGTCAAAATGAAAGCTGAACAGTGCGATGATTGTGATCAAGGGGACCATCACTTTCCAAGCGGTTAAGGCAGTGTTATAGCGCGTGAGGGTTTGAATACCTTTGATATTCAATGCGCTGATGCCTAAGAGCAATACAGCTGCAGCTGCAAGCCCTGGAGCAGTGAGCACGATTGCGCCTGCTTTAACATGGGTGAGCCAAGGCAAAAAGGGCGTAGCATATTGGCAAATGGCTTGTACTTCTGTGGGTGCTACAGCCACGCACGAAAGCCATGCAAGCCAGCTCATGCAGAAGCTTGTTGCGGTGCCATGTGTGAATTGGACATAGCGAGCAAGGCCTCCGGTGATGGGTAACATGGTGGACAGTTCTGAAAAAGTGAGTGCAATAAAGATGATCAATCCTCCACCCAGTATCCAGCTGATGATGGAGGCAGGCCCTGCGATTTGTGCGGTATAAAAACTACCGAATAACCAGCCAGAGCCGATCATACAGCTGAGTGAGGCAAACAATAGCCCAGGGATTGAAATGGTGCGTTGAAACTTCAAGATCATGCTCTTGCTCAAGGTTTAAGCATGCTAGCTTAGGCCATGCCGTTGCGCAAGACAAAACGTGGGATCTTCAGGTATTGATGCTTAAGTGAGGGGTTAAGTGCTGTGCAATGTGTTGATAGCGGTATCTATGTGCTGAGATTGTGGTGTTTAAACGATTTTGATATGATGATTTCACTCAAATTGAAGGAATGGTGTATGGCGCTGCCTCGAGTGATGCTCGATCATGTCACACGTGAGCGACAGCATCGTCCTATTTTTAAGCCTGTGAGTTTATCTGCAGGGCCAGGGCAGGTGTGGCATGTGCAAGGTGCTAATGGTGTGGGTAAAACCACATTGCTTAGAATCATTGCAGGTATTGCCAGTCATGTCGGTCAGTGTGAAGTTGAGGGTTCTATTGCTTACAGTGGGCATCAGTCTGGGCTGTATGGGCAGCTTACAGCGATCGAAAACCTTCAGTATGCTATGTTATGGCGAGCAGAACAGAGAGTCTTTGATTCAAAGGCGCACTGTGCAGCGTGGCAGGTGCCCAGTGCATGTCCGGTGAGGTGTTTGTCTGCGGGTCAACGTCAGGCATTGGGTTTGTTACGTCTCTTGAGTGAAGGGGCTTTATGTTGGTTGCTCGATGAGTCGATACAATGTTTAGATGCTCGCAAAATCGCTTTATGGCTGCGTGCCTGTGTGACGCATGTTGAGCGTGGTGGCTTGATCTTCTTAACGAGCCATGCGGCTCAAGATCCTTTGCTGAATCATGTCACACATACTGTACTGTTGGAAGGTGAGCATGTTGTCCGTGTGGTGTGAGCGTTGTGCGCTCGAATGGCGCCTTGCATGGCGTCAAGGGTGGCAGTGGTGTTATGGCGCAGGGGTGTATTTTATTTTAGCGATGACAACGCATTGGTTGATTCAAGGCTTGATGCCGGGTGTATGGTCTCAAGTGGGTTGGGCGTTTGTGTGGGTTTTGGCTTGTTTGAGTTTGTTGCTGACCTTGCAGACGGTGTGTTTGCCAGATGCTGAGTATGAAGCGCATGCTTTATGGTGTGTGCGTGCGGCACCGCGTTGGGCACGTATGTTTTTCAAATATTTGATTATTTGGTTTTTTTCAATTTTTCCTCTGGGCGTTATTTCCATCATTTTAAGTTGGATGCTGGCAGTGCCGTGGGTGATGTCAGTGGCTTTCTTAGTGTCTGGCGTGTTGGGTTCATGGTTGATCTTAGGGTTAGGGTTGGGTATTGCGCAGCTTTCTTGTGCATTAAGACATCATTCTAATCTATTGATTTTGATGACTGTTCCGCTATACATTCCTGTGATATTTTGGGGTGCAGGTGCCATTTGGCATCATCAGATGGGCTTGAGTGCAGCCTATGAATGGCTCATGCTGTCTGGGTTGAGTGTGTGTGGTGTGATTGTGTTTCCAGCGCTGATGTCCGCAGCAGTTAAAATAGGAGTGGATGCTTGATCAATATCAAAAAATGGCTTTCGATTGAATGGTTTTTCCATGCCTCGACGCGTCAAGTGCCTCGGTTGTTTGGTCTGGGTGTGATTGTGCTGTTAGCGGGTATGGTGATGGGTTTAGGTTTTGCCCCGACGGATGCACAGCAAGGTGATGCATATCGTATGATGTTTGTTCATGTGCCTTGTGCTGTAGGCGGCATGACGATTTATGCGGGGATGGCAGTGTGTTCAGTGTTGCATTGGGGCTGGCATATCAAATTGGCAGATGTCTGTGCCACAGCTTTTGCACCTTTGGGCGCAGTATTGACGG
>JAAZZZ010000084.1 GCA_014238985.1 Gammaproteobacteria bacterium | reverse complement strand
TATGTGTTAGCCAGTTCAAAATTTAATACACTCTGTAACCCTTCATATTACACCGCCTTGGGTGTGATTAAAGCGATTCAAGGTGCTGCCTTATACTGTTTTGGCCGCGATGACTTATCCGCTCTGAAAGTTGCTGTACAGGGCTTAGGGCAGGTCGGAATGTATTTATGCGAAGAATTGATTGCTTTAGGCGCCCAACTTGTTGTGACCGATACTAACACCCAACAAATTGATCAAGTGTGTGAACGCTTTGAAGTGGATGTTGTCAATGCTGAAGAAATTTATGCAATGCCTGTTGATGTCTTCTCTCCTTGTGCCTTGGGCGGTATTTTAAATCATGAAACTTGTCAAAAAATTCAAGCAAAAATCGTTGCAGGCAGTGCTAATAACCAATGCGAAACGTTATTTGAAACAAGTATGCTTTTAAATCAAAAAGGCATTATTTATATTCCTGACTATTTATCCAATGGCGGTGGTCTGATTCACGTTGCTGGACTATATGCACAGCACAGTGAAGCCTGGGTGTTAGAAAAAATTGATCATATTAAACATACAACACAAGACTTGCTCCTTGAAGCAGAAAAAAACAACCAATCGATGGAGCAAATTGCGTATGACCTTGCATTGCATACCCTTCTCCCCACCACAGCAGCATGACAACCCTTTTGATCTTGCTCAGTGTTTGGCGCCCAATTTAAAATTAGCGTGCGCTTTGCCTGAATTTGCAACACCCGAATGGTTATTAGATATCTATGAACAGATGCTCATTGTGCGTCAACTTGATGAAAAAGCAACAATACTTCAAAGAACCGGGCAATTAGGTACCTATCCGAGTTCACATGGGCATGAAGGCATTTCAGTCACATTAGGAAAAACAATCTTAAGTGAGGATATTTTCGTCCCCTATTATAGAGATCAAGGTGTATTACTACAACGTGATATGAGGCCTAGAGATATATTGCAATATTGGGGAGGCGATGAACGTGCCAACCTTCATGGCAATCATCGTGACATGCCCGTCTGTATTCCAATTGCGACTCAATGTACACATGCAGCAGGCATTGCTTACGCCTTACAGTACCAAAACTCAGAGCAAGTCGTTGTGTGTTCGCTGGGTGATGGTGCGACCTCTAAAGGTGATTTTGCTGAAGCTTTAAATTTTTCAAGTGTCAAAAATTTGCCGATTGTTTATGTGATCAGTAACAATCAATGGGCCATTTCTGTTCCACTTGAAGCACAAACGGCAGCAAAGACTTTGGCGCATAAAGCCTACGCTGCTGGCTGCCATGCTTTCCGTGTTGATGGCGGTGATGTGATTGCACTTGCACATACGTTTCAATTAGCCTTGGATACTTGTCGAACACATCAAGGGCCTATTCTAATTGAAGCTGTAACCTATCGTTTATGTGATCATACAACCGCCGATGATGCCAGTCGCTATATGCCTGAAGCAGAACGTGAAGCTGCAATGAAAATAGAATCTATTAAACGACTTGAAGATTATTTGCATCAAGAAAACATCCTAAACGCCAATAAGATCAAATCATTACACAGCAAAGCTAAACAACATATAGAGGATGAAGCCGCCGCTGCTGCTCAATTGAATGAAGCTGAAGCCGTTGAAATATTTGATTCTCTGTATGCAGACTTACCCAATGAATTGAAAAATCAGCGAACACACTGTATCCACAAGGCTCAATCATGCAAGAAGAATTAACACTATTACAAGCCATCAATGCAGCATTATTTGATGCTTTAACAGCAGATCAATCCGTAGTTATTTTTGGCGAAGATGTGGGGGGAAATGGCGGGGTTTTTCGTGCGACCGAGCATTTACAAACACATTTTGGCGCACACAGGGTGTTTGATACACCTTTGGCAGAGGCTCTGATTGCAGGTTTAGCCTTAGGCATGTCAACTCATGGATTGCGGCCTGTTGCTGAATTTCAGTTCATGGGGTTTATTTATGCAGCTTTCGAGCAGATTATCAGTCATATTGCTCGCATGCGCAATCGAACACGGGGGCGTCTCAGTTGCCCTCTAGTCCTTAGAGCCCCTTATTGTGCAGGCATTCACGCACCTGAGCATCATTCTGAGAGCACCGAAGCTTTATTTGCTCATATTCCAGGTTTACGTGTTGTGATCCCTTCTTCACCTGAGCAAGCTTATGGTTTGTTACGTGCAGCTATAGCGCATCCAGATCCTGTACTGTTTTTAGAGCCCAAGCGGATTTATCATTCAATCAAACAAGCCGTTGATCGTCAAGCTGAATGGCCTGATTTATCTTTGAGTCATCGCGTTTGTATAGGCACCGACCTCACCCTGATTGCTTGGGGTGCAATGCTAGCAGAAGCGCGGCAAGCCACAATATGGGCTCAATCAAATAATATATCAATTGAATTAATAGATCTTGTGTCAATCAAACCCCTCGATATAGATACAATACTCTCGTCTGTTCAAAAAACAGGCCGTTGTCTAATTGTACATGAAGCTGCTCGCACATGTGGTGTAGGCGCAGAAATTTCAGCACGCGTTCAAGAACAAGCTTGGGATACACTGCTAGCACCCATCATGCGCCTCACAGGTTATGACACAGTGATGCCTTATTCAAAATTAGAACACCTTTATTTGCCGAATCATCATGATATGATCGGATACATTCAAAAATTGATGGAGTACCCCGAATGAAAGTGTTTCATTTGCCGGATTTAGGTGAAGGTTTAGCCAGCGCTGAGATTAGACAATGGCATGTAATGATAGGCGAATTCATTCAAAAAGATGATGTACTGGTCAGTGTTGAAACAGCCAAAGCTGTACTTGATATTCCAGCACCTTATTCAGGATATTTGCAAACACAGCATGGTCAACCGGGTGATGCGATTCAGACGGGTGCTGCTTTAGCTACGATTAAAACAACTGATTCAGTCAAAGCATCTGACCCAACACCTGCAAGTGTTGTGGGTCAGTTTGCTTCACCTGATTTAAACGATGCACCAGCTTTAAATAACAGTCAATCTGCATCTAAAAGCATTGTGTCAGCTCAACCAGCAGCACGTGCACTGGCACGCAAGTTAGGTGTTGATCTTAATCAATGCTCACCTTCAGATTCGAATAGATTGGTGACAGTTGATGATGTCTTAACAATGATCACACCAGCGGCACAACCTGATGCTTGCTTATCGGGTATACGTCAACACATGGCTATGGTTGCAACTGAAGCAGGACATACGACTGTGCCCGCCTCATTAACTGAGTCTTTTGATATATCTAAATGGTACGAACAAGTTGATTTTTTTGTACACATTGTACAAGCACTTTGTAAAGCATTATTAGATTGTCCAACTTTAAATGCACAATATAAAGCGCACGAGTATTATACCTGTTTTGATCAAAAAGTTGATTTAGGCATTGCAATACATACTGAGCATGGCCTCTTTGTGCCAACAGTGCAGGCATCAAACGCCTGTACCCCCAGGGAATTTAAAGATCAATTGGATCACTTTAAAATCAAAGCAGCACAGTATCAACTCACTCAAAAAGATATGACAAAACCTACTTTTACGGTTTCAAATATTGGGGCTTTAGGCGTTGGACGCTTTGCAACCCCTATGATTGTCCCGCCTTGCGTTGGGACACTTGCATTAGGGGCTGTTTATCCATCTCCAGTTTTGATAGATGATCAATGGCAAGCACATCCACACCTGCCTGTTTCGCTCACTTTCGATCATCGTGTTGTCTATGGTGCGGAAGCTGCGCAGTTTTTAACAGTATTTTATAAACATTTACAACACGTTAACCCATGAATTAAGCTGTTCTATCAACCGCGTATTGGGTTGAGCTATGAGTTTCAAAGCCCAAAATTGATGCGTCGCAAATATTTTGCATTTAACAGCATCTTTTTCTGTCATCACAATCGTACTATCACTGCTGTATTGCATAAAATCCTCGGCAGTGAATTGATAATGATCAGGATAAGCATGAGAAACACAACTGATACCCATGCTTTTGAGCATATTAAAAAATCGTTCTGGATGCGCAATGCCTGTCACCGCGTGTATGGTCTGAGTGTTTTGAATCAATTGTTGGGGTGTATATTGCATCGAGGGTTGTGCTAAGCAAACGAATTGATCGGGGCTCAAAGTTACTTGCAGTTTATCTTGTGGCAGGCTCACCCAAGACCCTTCTGGATTCATATAAATCCGTGCATCAACATTTTTGTGTTGGATTGAGATCGGCTCTCTAAGCGGCCCTAAAGGTAATAGATATTGATTGCCATAAAGACGCTTGGCAT
>JAAZZZ010000083.1 GCA_014238985.1 Gammaproteobacteria bacterium | reverse complement strand
GATCTCTTATCCGTAAATGCCTCTCCGCGCAAAAAGGCTAGTAACCTATTTTCATATTCTTTCGAATCACAAAAGGCATCATAAAACGAGCTTCCATCAGGAGCATGTGTGCCACCTCGAAGATGAAAAAATTGTTTGCTATGCTTTTTAAAAACACATTCATTTGCATGGGGGGGCGGCAGGGCTTTAAAAAATAGATCTTGAAAACCCCCATTTTCTTCTGATGAACGATATGCCACATAAAATTCAACATTGTTCTCTTTTAGCACTTGAAGATCCCCTTTCAACGCACGTGCAGCCATACTGAACTCAAAAAAATCTAACCAAAACGTTAATGAAGCATTTCCGGAAACAGGTTCATCTAAAAACACCCTCACAGAAACACCCTTAAACTCTGCTAATAAATCTCTTTTTAGAAGTATATTTAAAACCTCAATCAACATCACCGCACCTCTGCTGGCACCGAATAAGGTAATTTGAACAGGTGCTTCGAGACTGCTGTTTTTTAATAGGGGCACCAAGTGTGATAAACAAAATTTAACTTGATTATCCAGCTTGTTTGGAAAGGCATGTTTCAAACAATTCCAAAACCTCTTAATAGCTGAGGTTTCTTCGTGAATTATAATGCTTGCCTCTTCGGCAGTGAGACCTTCTAATAATAATTTAAAATCAAATTTTTCTATTAAACCTAAATAACTTTTTTCATCGCCGAAGCGGCAAGCAGTCTCCAAATAACTATCTAGAACGCCGCTGCAACCCTCCCAACCACTTGGAGGCGCAATAACAAGGATTTTTGTAGCTTTCATTGAGCGCTCTCCAAATTAAGCTGACTGAGCTAAGTCTCCCTTTTCCTCTAACCAAGTGCGCCGGTCTTCACTGCGTTTTTTCGCCAACAATAAATCCAGCATCTGATCATCTGTGTCTGTTTCATCTATTTTAAGTTGAACTAATTTTCGTGTATCAACTGCCATGGTTGTTTCTCTAAGCTGGCTGGGATTCATCTCACCTAAACCTTTAAATCTCTGGACTGATGCCCTGTTTTGATCGCTTTCAGATAAGCCAACCAAAATCCGATCCTTTTCAACATCATCCAAGGCATAATACACTTTTTGGCCCACATCGATTCGATATAAAGGCGGCATGGCGACAAACACACGTCCATCTTTAACCAAAGGCTTAAAGTGCTTTAAAAACAGTGCACACAATAATGTGCTGATGTGCAGCCCATCTGAATCTGCATCTGCCAAAATACACACTTTGCCATATCGACACCGACTGAGGTCAGTTGATCCAGGATCTACACCTATCGCAACCGCTATGTCATGTACGGTTTGAGAGGCTAATACTTCTTCTGATGCCACCTCCCAAGTATTCAAAATTTTACCCCGTAAAGGCATCACTGCTTGAATGTCACGATCCCTGGCTTGGCGTGCAGATCCCCCTGCAGAGTCGCCTTCCACTAAAAATAATTCACTGTCTTGATCATAGCAGTGTGTGCAGTCTGTTAGTTTGCCTGGCAATGCTGGCCCTGAGCCCACTTTCTTTCGAACAATTTTTTTGGCCTGCTTCAACCGTTGTTGCGCAATATCGATCAAATACTCTGTCAACGCTTCTGCTGCCTGCATGTTTTGATTGAGCCATAAACTGAAAGCATCTTCTACCACACGCGAAACATATTGTGTCATGTTTTTGCTCATTAAACGTTCTTTAGTTTGTCCTAAAAATTGTGGCTTTAAAACCTTAGTAGATAATATATAGTTGACCTTTGACCAGACATCTTCGGGTTTCAGTTTAAGACCTCTCGGCAATAAATCGTGTGTCTCACAAAATTGTCGTATGGCCTCACACAAACCTGCTTTCAATCCATTAACATGCGTACCACCCTGTTCCGTTGGAACAAGATTAACATAACTTTCTGCAAGCACTGGATTGCCCTCAAAATGCCAAGCAACAGCCCACTGAACCGCACACGTTTCAGCTTCATCTGCGCCTGTCCATGCCGGCTCAGGCAAAATAACTTCTTCTGATAACTGTGCTTCAAAATAAGTTAAAATACCTGAAGGGTAAAACCAGGATGTCACACTATCGGTTAAGGGTTGATAAAGTTCCAAAGTCAAACCTGGACATAAAACAGCTTTAGCTTTTAAGGTCGCCATCAATTTAGGGATATCAAAATCCACTGTATCAAAAAACTGCTGATCTGGATGAAACTGAATGAATGTGCCCGACTGCTTTTTGGGTATTTGCCCCAAAGTTAATAAATCTGTTATTTTTCGACCAGACTCAAAGCACATACGACAGTGCACCCCTTGGCGCTTGACCTCCACAATCATCTGGTTTGATAAAGCATTTACAACAGAAATGCCCACACCATGTAATCCACCTGAATACGTATAATTCTTGTCTGAAAACTTACCCCCCGCATGCAGTTGCGTCATGATCAGCTCAACACCACTGATGCCCTGCTCTGGATGCACATCGATGGGCATGCCTCGTCCATCATCTTCAACGCACAAACCGCCATCTTCCAACAAGGTGACTTTTATATGTGTTGCGTGTCCTGCCAACGCTTCGTCCACGCTGTTATCAATGGCTTCCTGAGCAATATGATTAGGATTTCGCGTGTCCGTATACATTCCAGGATGTACCCGCACGGGCTCTAAACCTTTTAATACACTTAAAGAAGCTGCATTATATGTGTCTGTGACTTGTTCCATAATAAATGCCATCAAGCCTTTTGTGAAAAAGGCAACCTACCAAAATTTAGACTCGGATTCAAAGACATCCAAGCATTATGTTATATTAACCCATTGAGATTCTGTTGATTTAAACCATAAAAGAGACATCAAAGTGGCTCCATTATTGATCTTTCCGTCCGATAAAGCCTGATAAACATCAGCACGATTTTGTACTACAACACGTATATTTTCATGTTCAGTGGCAACGCCTGCAATGGGTTGAATTTGAGTAGCATCTACGATGGCCATAAACATATGGGCATATTCATCAGAACCCCCTGGGCTGACCCAGTATTCACTCACAAGTTCTAAGTTTTTTGAGGTTAATCCCGTTTCTTCAAGCAGTTCTTTATGTGCTGTTTCAAGTGCTGTTTGCCCAGAATCAATCATGCCTGCGACGACTTCAAACAACCAAGGCGGTTCGGTTCCAAATAATGCACCCACTCTAAATTGCTCAATCAAGACAAAACAGTCTTTGACAGGATCGTAGGGCAACACCACAACGATCGGTGCACGATGCACGCATGTGCGTAGCATCCAATCACTCACACCACCCGAATGCAGCGTATGTCGCAGCCGATACTGTTTGAGGGTGCAGATAGGATAAGATACTTCATCGTGTAGATCCCACTCAACCTGACGTCCTTTCCATCGAACTGTTTCCATTGTGTATGCACCAAATTGAATGACTTATAGCATAAATCAAAGCGGCTTAAATCACTAGTGAATCTGCCTATACTGACATCATAATTTTTCATTAAAAAAATGATATTTTTTGTGTTAAACTCCATTTTTTAATAGAGGATTCAAACATCAATGATGCTTAAATCTATAAAACTTTACAAAAAAATTCTTTTAACCTTGTTATTGATCTTCCTATTATGTCCCATATTCATCAAAGCTTTATACCTTGTTGACCCCATAGGGTATCACTTCTATCCTGAGCTCAAAACTCCAGTATCATCTAAAACACTTAAACCGACCTCAGGCATTCGAACCTATCTTATTAACATGGATCGATCTAAAAAAAGGCTGGCTTATGTGCGTCCTAAAATAAAGGCCTTGGGTTATCCTTTTGAAAGAATTCGAGCCATCGATGGTCAAAGTTTAAGCACACAATTTATACAAAAACATACCGATGCTTTTGCCCGAACTCATTGGAATCTTTTTAGTTATGAACCCAATCAGGCGTCTTTTTTAAGAAGGGGCGATATGGGCTGCGCACTCAGTCACATTAAGGCTTGGAAGCGCTTTCTCAAATCCAATGCTCAATATGCTTTGATCTTTGAAGATGATGTCACTTTCAATCCAAAAACACTGCACAGCGTCCTTGAGCACTTAAAAACGCACGCAGCAGAGTGGGATATCGTCAGCTTTGATGCACAGATGCTCAGTGCTTTTTATCCTGCTTGGACACGTACACTTTTAAAGCCCTTGCCTCTTTTTGAATTGAAGCCTCCCTATCGTGCAGTTGTGTATTTAAGACAAGTTGTTTTGGCCGATGCGTATTTGATCAATCGACAGGCAGCTCAAAATTTAGCTCAATTGGCACTCCCACTCAAACAAATCAATGATCACTTTTT
>JAAZZZ010000082.1 GCA_014238985.1 Gammaproteobacteria bacterium | reverse complement strand
CGTAAATGTTGATATGAGCCAAGCGACTTTGAGCCGAAGGTCTATAGGGCGCCTAAGCAGAGAATTTTCAGCGGAGACAGCGTCTGCAGACCCTGATCCAACCAGTCCTAAGGTTGATTCAAAAGGAGTGTCCATAAGTGCTGATCTTTTATTGCGATCCGTTCAGTTTGAAGAATTAGCAGCATTCATACAAGAGATGCTTTTTAAAACATTGAAGATAAGTGTCGATGCATCTGACTCGGAGGGCGTAACAGCGTTGCATGTAGCAGCAATGGAAAATCATGTTAATACCATTGAAATGCTTATAGCTCATCATGCAAATATCGAAGCTGTTGATTCTAATGGGATGACAGCCCTTCATAGGGCAGCAACGAAAGGTCAGGTTGGTTCCATTCAAGTGCTTATAGCTAATAATGCAAATATCGAAGCTGTTGATTCTAATGGGATGACAGCATTGCATCTAGCAGTACTGCACGGTCATATTGAAAGTGTGCGTATGCTTGCACAAGCGCATAAGGCAAATGTCGAAGCAGCCGATTCTAATGGTATGACAGTACTTCATTTGGCAATAGTAATGGGATATATTGAAATCACTCAAGTGCTTATGGGCTGTATTGATGAAAAGCAATTTGACGTGTTTAAAGCTTTGGACGTGGCAATATCAGAAAAACAGACTGAAATCGTTACAATGCTTATGAATTACAAGAGCTTAGGTGGTTCGGGCGCAGCCGCGCTTTATCTAGTAGCAAGCAAGGGAAACGCTGAGATGCTTGAGGCGCTTAAGACTGCGGATTTCAATTTCAATACAACCGATTCTGATACAGGCATGACAGCCCTTCATAAGGCAGCAGAAGCAGGTAATAGTGCTGCGATACGTTTGCTTATAGCTAGTGGTGTGGATGTTACTGCACAAGACTCTAATAATCAGAGAGCCCTTCATCTTTCCGTGGAGCAAGGGCACGTTGATGTCGTGCGTGAGCTGGTGAAAGCAGGGGGTGTTTTGAATGCAGAGATGGCTCAATCGCTCCAAGAGAAGAGCCCAGATGCATTCAAAGTATTCTTGCGTGAGCAACGCCCACATCGTTTAGGTTTAAAAGTGGCTTTCGGTGTTGTTGTCACATGTGCGGCTTGGGGTGTTTTTGCTGCATCATCATTATCACTCGTTGCGAACATGACCATGATGCCGGTGTGGATACCTATTCTGATCAGTGTAGTTGCGTGCTCAAGTATTGCCATGTCTTGGTCTAATCGAGACCGTTTGTTTAGAGAGATCAAAGCAGGCAATGTGAATGACACAGATAATGTTTTACAGAAATACAGTCAACCCAAGGCGCTTCAATTGGTCCAAGGGCTATTGGGTTTGAGTATGGTGGCCCTTTGTATGATGGTGCCCTTTACACTGATGGGTATGGCTGTTCCATCTACTGTGATGGCCATCGCAATTTCAAGTGTTGCCGCGTTGTGTACAGTGGGCGCAGCGTGTGCTGTATATTTAAAGGGTTCTGTAGCAAGCGATGTGAGTATAGGTGATGGTGAACCCAATGTTGCGCTTACAACCTCTAGAGCGCTTGCTTCGGTCAGCAAAAGTAATGCTTTTGAGGATTCTAGTGGTTTGCACTCGCCCAATTCTCCTGCTCAAGAGGACGCTAGATCATCATTCGGCTGTTAAGCTTGAAATATAGAAAAATACCACACTGATCGGCATAGTGTTCCCAGGGTTTGAGGGCCATTTGCTGTATCATTGAAAAATTACCTTAATTATTCTAATATGGGGCTCTTGTTTTGAACGAGATTGTTAACAATTTTTGAATTTAAACAGAGCGCTGATGTCTAGTTCGGATCCATACAGTGGGTTTTATCGCCTGTCTCGCCAAGCACGGTTAACGCGCTTGCTTGAGCTGAAGCTGATCGATGATGCAGATTATGCTGTATTGGTGAATGCAGTCCATTCAGATTATTGTGATCAAGCAGAAAAATTGATCGAAAATGTGATGGGTTGTTTTCCCATGCCTTTGGGAGTTGTACCAGGGGTTAAGCTCGATGGGGCTGAAGTCTCTGTGCCAATGGTGGTTGAAGAAACGTCCATCATTGCGGCATTAAACCGTACCGCAAAATGGGTGCGTACCCAGGGCACACTCACCACATCACATCAGGGCAACTGCATGATTGGGCAGTTACATATTCCGTATGTGCGAGACTTTTCAGCCTTAAAAGCCACTGTGTTGAAACATGAGGCCGCCGTATTGGCACAGTTAAATGAGACCGTTTTGATGGGGCTTGCAGCCAGAGGTGGCGGTGCTCAAGCTTTAGTAGTTCGATGCATTCAAAGACCAGGTGATGCGGGAGATATGGCGGTCATTCATTTGCATTGTGCGGTGTGTGATGCCATGGGGGCCAATTTGGTTAATATGGCCGTTGAAGCTTTGAAGCCACATATTGAGGCGTTGACTCAAGAAAGCATACAAACCTGTATTGTTTCGAATTTATCTGATACACAAATGACACGCGCTACCTTGGTCATGAATGCAATTCCATCTGAGATTCAGGCATCGATTTTAAAAACAGCGGAATTTGCTGAATTAGATCCTTATCGTGCAGCCACACACAATAAGGGCGTGATGAATGCTATTGATGCTGTCATGATTGCCACAGGGAATGATTGGCGTGCGGTTGAAGCCAGCGTGCATGCCTATGCTGCGCGAGCGGGCCAGTATCAAGCGATCACACGCTGGACACAATCAGGCGATCAGCTGATTGGACACTTTGAAGCGCCGATCTCAGTGGGTATTGTGGGCGGTATGACTGCAGCGCATCCTATGGCGAAGTTGGCATTGAAAATGATGGGTGTGAAACACGCTTCGCAATTAGCACGTATTGCGGCTGCAGTGGGTTTGATGCAAAACCTTGCAGCCCTCAATGCATTGGCAACAGATGGGATTGTTCAGGGGCATATGCGGTTGCACATTGATAATTTAGTGATGGCTTCTGGCGCTAAAACTGATGAGATGGATGCAGTCCGTACGTGCTTAGAGTCGGTGCTGACGGCGACGAAAAAAGTGACGTTGACAGATGCTATGGAGGCATTAAGCGCTTTGAGAGTAGGGCATGTACAGCCTATCACGTGTGCTTAAGGTGCGTAGATGTTTGTAAACCAACCGATGCTTCAATTTAAAATTCCCGCCAAAACATTTTTATTGGGGGAATATACAGTGTTATTAGGCAGTGATGCCTTGATTTTAACCACATCTCCTTATTTTCATATGACTTTGGTTCCTATGCCTTATGGTTCTGCCGAGCAATCGATCTTTCATCCAGAGTCTCCAGCCGGCCAACTGTTTCTGGAGAAAGCCTGTTTTTTTGAAGGGTGGCGTATGGTTTTTTCTGATCCTTTTAGAGGGTTAGGTGGCATGGGGCGATCTTCTGCTGAATTCATCGCTGTATGGTGGGCTGCACATTATTTAGAATCTTTAGAATTTACAATTCAGCTTAAGCAAATATACTTGGATTATTTAAATTTATATCAAAAAGGCAGTGGTATTTTTAGACCCAGTGGTGTGGATGTGCTTGCACAGTGCGTGGGGGGTGGTCTATTGCATTTAACCTGTCATAAAAACACACGAGGCTCAGTTTTATCTTGGCCATTTAAGCAGATGGAGGTGTTGTTGTTTCATACACAAACACATTGTTCAACTGCTCAACATGTCTCAGCGTTGTCAGAGATTCCTGATGCATTGATGGCGCCAGTTCAAGCAGGGCTTGATGCTTTTCAATCAGCAGATCAAACAAAATTTTTATCGGCCATACAGGCTTTCGTCAAGGCTCAGGCTGCTGCAGGGTTGATTGCAGATTACAGTTTAAGTTTGATGGAACGTATACAAACACTACCCGGTGTTTTGGCAGTGAAAGGATGTGGTGCGATGGGGGCCGATGTAATTTTAGTGTGTTGTGAATTGAAAGCAGCGGCATCACTCATGGCTGAAGGATTTAAGATGGGCTTATTACCGATCACAACGTATTCGAATCAAGTGTCAGGCGCTGAAGTATCTCAAATTGCTCGATCTGAACAACGGCAGGTGATTTAAAATGCATTTATTTTCTGAAGCATGCTGTCCGATTTGTGTAGGCCGAGCGTCCGATCAATGGTGGTCTGAAGCGCCTGCAAATATTGCTTTAATTAAATATATGGGACAAGCGCCTAATGCCAAGAAACAAGCCATCAATCCTTCTTTATCTTTAACATTATTAGACCATCGAGTGCGTGTAGAGTTGACACCCAGCCATCAATGGGCTTGGCAGCCTTTGAGTACTTGGGGACAGCATTCGACCTTAACAGAGGCTCAGCAACAACGGTTTTTGGCGCATGCACAGGATTTAATGCTTGAATTTGGCTTGAAGGGATCTTTTTGTAT
>JAAZZZ010000081.1 GCA_014238985.1 Gammaproteobacteria bacterium | reverse complement strand
CAGTAGGTGAGTACATAAAATCTAATTGGAATGAGGGTGAGTATTTAGAGTTATATACTCGCAAAATACCTAAAGATTTAGTTTTTAATAAAACAGAACCACATTCAAGAATAAAGGCATATTTAAAATATTTAGATTATCTTTCCGAGCAGCAATCTTAAATGGCGTATCATCCTCACCCTGAACAGCTAAAAGCGCACCTGCCTCAAGCAAAATCTTAACATTCTCTTCTTGCTGCGCATCAACAGCTTCTATTAAAGCAGCGCATAAATTATGCTGATTACATACTGGGTCCCTCAAATACTTCGACAATAACATCTTCAAAATATCGGGATTATCTTGCTTAGCCGCAGTCTGCAATGGCGCATCATCATCCTCATAATCAGTCTGTGAATCATTCCTTGCTGTAAGCAGAGCCTTCACACACGCGCTATCACCTACCTCAATAGCTTTAACCCAAGCAGCTTTCAGATGCTCTATATCAAAGGGCTTTGCGCCTAACACATCTTTTTTTAACAATAACTCCAATATCTCTAAAGCAGCGCCACTAGTGCTAGAGCGATCGATCTCAATGGCAGCTAACAATGGCGATTTTAACTCTTGGTATGACCCACCGAAGGTCAGTTCCACAGTCTCTTCCTTGCAATAATCAGAATTAGCGCCCGCATCCAGCAAAGCCTGCACACAGTCTACATGGCCCTTGTTAGCTGCCAACATCAGCGCGGTGTTGCCATTTTCATCTATAGACTGAAGATGAGCGCCCGCACCCAGCAAAGCCTGCACACAGCCTACATGGCCCTTGTTAGCTGCCAACATCAATGAATCTGTGAAATCTTTTGGAGTAAACGCTCCTTCTTGAAGAAAAATATTCAAAATTCTTAAATCCTCTCCCTCAATAGCCATTTTCACAACATCATTTATTATATTAATAGTATCACCCCACCGATCTTGAAATTGCGTATGAGCAGACTGCTTAAGCAAATTCTGCACAATCTCTCGATACTGATCCTGAGTCGTTGTGTCTGACCGATCATAAAGAGTTAAACCCATTGACTGATGATACAGATCAACAGCTATCTTCAATACAGAGTCAGAGTCGTAAAACTGCTTGCGAAGAGGATTGAAAAACTGGTTCGCGACATTTGGATTAGCACCGTGCTGTAGCAAAAGCTCTACGCCATCAACATAGCCTTCCCGAATGGCGACTGTCAATGCACGGTTAAGGTTATCCTCATCGCATTTATCTGATCGTATCAACAGATTCAACATGCTGGGATTTCTTGCTCGAACAGCCCGCGTCAATACAGTCTCCTGAAATGGAGTTTCTAAAGTATTTGGATTAGCCTTTGCATCTAGCAAACGCTGAACATTGCCCTCTTTCGTCGTACGAACAGCTGTTATTAAAGCAGCGTTTAGATTATCCTGATCACAGAGTGTCTCAGAATCCCCCAATAAAATCTCCAACATATTTGAATCATCTTGCTTAGCCGCAATAGACAGTGGTGTCTCACCATATTGATCCGTAACATTTGGATCAGCACCGTGCTCAAGCAAAGCGTGCACGACCCCTTCTTGCTTGAAACGAACAGCCATCGACAAGACAGATGGCTGCCCCCAGTGAGTATCATCACCCCTACGCATATCTTTAATGTTTGGATCTGCGCCTTTCTGAAGCAACGCCTTCACAGCCTGTGTCACCTCATCTTGTTCCTTATCGTGAATTCTATCAACACCAACAGCGACTAAGGCAGCGTTTAACTCCAAACAATGATGCTTGTAATCACTCTTATCCGCCGACAACAAAATCTGCACAACGTGTAGATTTTTCGCATTGACAGCACATTCCAATACCGATTGACCCTGATCATTACAAACATGACAGTTAGCACCTGCCGCAAGCAAAGCGTGCACAAGGAAGGACGGCATCATGCAATCTGGATTTTCCGCATTGACAGCACATTCCAATACCGATTGACCCTGATTATTAGAAAAATTGGAGTCAGCCTTTTTAGAAAGCAAAGCTTTCACAATCTCAACCCAATCGCCTCCACGCTTTCCTGCCTTTTGAACGGCCTCCATCAATATAGATTTGTTGTCTTCGTGCCAACACTGATCCGACTGATTTGGGTCAGTATCTTTAGAAAGCAAAAGTTTCACAAGCTCTAGATTTCCCGTGTTAACAGCATCTCTCAATACAGATGTATAATCGCCATCCCTTTGAACATTTGGATTAACACCCTCTTCCAGCAAAGCCTTCACGCACGTTACATTACCCTTAGAAATAGCCGTTCTTAATAAAGATACTTGCTGATTTTCATCAGTCCATGATATAGCCTTTTGTTCAATCAAAACCAACACCATATCTGTATCATTCCGAGTAACAGCCGTTTCCAATAACGCTGCTTTCCTTTTCTTCCCAAGCTTGATTGGTTTTTGTGCTGCAAACAAAATCTTTACAATCTCTACATAATTCGAATTAACAGCTACTTCCAATACATGTTTCTTTGTATCTTTAGAGGCGCCCAACACAGACTCAATATTTAAATCAGCGCCACCCTCAATCAAAGCCTGCACGATCTCTTTTCGATTGAAATAAACAGCCCTCAATAAAAGAGATTCTTTACTCTCGTGATGACACTGATTTGGATCAACCCCCTTCTTCTCGAGTAAGGCCGTCACGATTTCTTTATCGCCCAATTCAGCCGCCCAGTACAGCGCGGTTTTGCCACTTTTATCTACAGCATTAGGATTAGCACCGTGCTCAAGCAAAGCCTTTACAATCTCTACACGATTTTGTAAGAACACCTGCCTAAGCGCCCAAAACAATACAAGTCTCCCCTTCTTCTTAGGATCATCAGTGAGCGCCCATCTCGACATTTCAGAGTCCACCGTCTCCCGAACATTTGCATCAGCACCGTGATCAAGCAAAAATCTCACACAACCTAGATTATCTGCCATAACAGCTTTGATTAAAGCACTGCTTATCAGCTTTGAGCGAACAGGACTGGGCTCGGAAGCATTTAGTAATAATGTCAACATGGCTAAAGCATTTTCAGGCCTAGAGCTATAGAGTGGAATAGCATCTAGCAATGGCGACATTATCTCTTTGCATTCAGAAGCATATAGTGGTGTCACCGTCTTTAAATCATAATCCATTGGATCAGCGCCTGCTGCAAGCAAAGCCTGTACAATCTTTTTACGCGTCTCAAAAGCGTCTTTATCCTGATCCTCATACTCTACAGCCTTGCTCAAGCATGTGGTTAAGTTCTGCTTCAGCTCAGGAGATATGTCCATCTTCGATACAAAACGCAACAAACATTTTACATGATCGAATTTATTGATCTGAAGCGCATACATAAAAGCATCTACTAGGGTTGGCCCATTAACCGGCACCCGGTCAATGCCCTGAGAAAGCAAAATCTTCTCTTCTATTTCTGTATCATCTTGATTCACTGCAAGACGTAATGCGGTATCACCATCATTATTTTTAATATTAGGATCAGCTCCGAAATCAATCAAAAACTGCGCAAGTTTTGCATCATGAGCGCAAGACGCTGCAAGATGCAATGCGGTATCACCATCTTCATTTTGAACATTAGGATCAGCGCCCTGAGCCAGTAAGGCCTGCACGATGGCTACATAGCCATTTCGAGCCGCTATGATCAGCGCGGTGTTGCCTTGTTGGTCTTTGATGTTAGGATCAGCGTCCTGAGCCAGTAAGGCCTTCACGACATCTCTATGGCCATTTCGAGCCGCCAAGGTCAGCGCAGTGTGGCCGTATTCGCCTTTGATGTTAGGATCAGCGCCTGCAGCCAGCAAGGCTTGCACGCCTTCCAAACACCCTATTGTTGCCATAGGTATGAGCTGATCTTGAATATGGCTTTCACTCAAACCCCGGCCTCTGCAGTCTTTAATAAACCTCAGGATATCATCGTACGATGATCCAACCACATCAGGCTTAGATACACTTGGCTGAGCAAATTCATGCTTAAATACCGCGCTCACAACAGATACATCGATCTTCGACATCTCTCTTAGCGCTTGATTGAGCATGAATCGAAACCTTTCACTTCACAACTGAGGGGCCTTTATCAAAGGTACATGAAGATTCATGATAAACAAAAACAGCACGAATACATATGAATGATTAACCTAGCACCCTATCACAATCAGCCATCGAAAAAACATTGGCCTGTGCCCCCTGAACCTTCTAATCTCTTTAGGCCCTTTTCTGTGCCTCAGTCACTTTCATGACATATCTTTGAGCGAGATGTAATGCCATCCAAGGCCTGAAAATGCTGAGTTGCGCAAGCGGATCTCATCTCCCCGTAGCGCGTGCTACCGCAGCCCTTACGACCTCATCAAAGCTTTCCTCAAGTTCTAAGTTCGAGCGCGCTGAACCTATCTATGCTATT
>JAAZZZ010000080.1 GCA_014238985.1 Gammaproteobacteria bacterium | reverse complement strand
GTGTGCATACGGTGCTGCTCGACTGAATCCTTAATGATCCGTAAAGACTGTATCACCGCATCAAACTGTTTGATTGGGCCCTTCCATTCTGGATAAGCTGCTTTAAAAAGCCCCTCATCTTCTGATGACATCAGCCATACTGTGTCCGCACTGCGTAGTGCTTGCCTAACACAATCCGCCCAAGCCTCAGCATTGACAGCTTGCTCAACACCATACCGTTGACACGCTTCATCCGAGGTTGTCCAAGCACCTGTCCATTGTGCTTGCTGAGCGTCTTGCTCAGGACAAGCCATAGTGCGATGTAAAATGCCCGATGTTCGATGCATTAAACAGTGGGTATTGGGCTCAGCACAGTCTGTTAAATAGAGCACATCACTGGACTGACGGTAGGGAAAATGAACATCCCCATTGCGTAAGACTTCAGGCGCTGAAGACACAATCACCAAAGCGCCTTCGCCCAATTGATCAAACAGATGATGACAGCGTGCTGTCAGTGCAGCATGAATGGTTTGAGGTGATACAGTCATGAAATAACCTATCAAAAGAATCTAGTCTACATCAGCTCAATTGAAAGATATAGTTCTGCTCAACAAAGCTTTGTAAAACAACACACACAGATCATCGGGCAGATTGAAATTTTCACATACTGCTTGATGAACAGACTACCGCTTGAGCCGCTTGAGCCGCTTGATTGTCTGGAACTAAAGGTGCTGGCCCTACAGATAATTCTGACGATTCAAGCACCCCAGCTGCCCCCCCCTTAACAGGGTGAGTGGCGTCGATACCAGCACCCTGGTCAGTGCTGCACCTAACGATCGCTGTTTTTAATAACTTTCCAACGCACAGCACAACCGTGATAGCAATAGCAGATAAATGGCACAATACACCTAAAGGTGAGGTGATATAGACTATAGGCAATGCCGCACAACTTAAAGAAATGAGTTTTGAAAAAACAGAGGCGGCTTGACTTGATTCTGCAGTAACGGCTTCATCGCTTTCAACACCCACCGCGTCAACTGCTTCAGCGTCTGCTTCTGAAGCTTTATGAGCGCATAAATATTGTTGTGCCAGCATATGCATGACACCAACAAGCAATACCACCGTTAACATAAATAAAGAGGGGCTCACAAACTGCTCAAATAAACCCACCACATGCAACACTTGAGCCATACCACCTGATTGACTCACCCATACAGCCGCTTGAGCCACTAAAACAGGCTTAACGGACGTGAAGACAACAATGCCCAAACAGACCAATTGAGCCATCGTAAACATTGTGCGAGCGCTACATGCTGTTTTGATTGCTAAATATCCAGGTTGCTCCACGTCCTGCCGAATGCGCGCATAACCATATGTTTGAACTGCTAAATATACATCTGGCAATAAAAACTCAACAACTCTTGATAAAATAAAGCACACAGCCACAAATTGTGATACAACGAACACATAGGCTAACCCTAAACCCGCAACAATAAGCTCCATGAACTTCCACAGCTTCTGAAAACATAAAATAGTCAATTCAATGGCCCAAGGTGTGCTCAATAAAACGAGTGCAATCGGAATGACAGGGTGTACACTGTGCAAGATCAAACCAAGACCATGTAACAAACCGTGCATCTGAACTAAAGTGACACTCCAGCCTGAAAGCAATGCAACCACAGGTGGATAAACAGATAACCCACATGAAATGGATAAGAGCACAAGCCTCATTAAATACGTCCATTTATGCGCCCAACAGTGCCGCATCATAGAGGCACACACTGCCAAGGCAGGTAACAAGAACCGTGCCATAAGAAGCGTCAGTGCTCCACCCAACAGCCATGGCATCATAGCTGTTAAGGCTAAGCCGTAGACTTGAGCATATATTCCACCACCCACAATGGCAGCCAGAAACCCGAACATAATACTCTACAGTGTAAACGTTCCATTACTATTTCTAACCGTCGCAAACAGTGGACGATCTCCAGCCCAAGTTGCTTTCAAATTAGAGAATAAAGCGCCATGATCGTTCCACCATGCCCTAAAGTTCGCAAACAACTGTCTCTTTTCCGAAATGATCGCACGTGAGTGTACAAACATTGACGCATACACCGTTGTGTGACCATCATCAAAATCCGCATATTGCGCACTGACACAAACTGACGTGCTTTCTTTTTGCAACGCTGCTATGTTACCCAAGCTTTGGCTCAACAATTGACTCTGAACTGTCACAGACTGATGCAAACACGTACGAAACGCTGCTGGCTCGATTTTAAAATCAAGAGAATTAAAATCTTTAATTTTTTTCTTTAAAAACAAATCTGCACGCGCAAACAAACAATGATATAATTGCTCTGCTGTGCAGTCGTGCCGTATACCATCAATCTCTTTGAGAAGATTAACACCATCACGCTCAGCTTCATAATTAAATACAACTACAAATTCTTGCATCCATTTCGATAGTAACTCAGCCTTCCGCTGAGCCGTAGGTAAATCATTTCTAAAGTCAAGATGTTTAAGCTCAAACATTTCTCTTATATCTTGATATATACAAGTGATACTGTCTTGAATCAACTCACGCTCTTTACGCGCATATTGTATACGAAGCACTTCTGCAGCAGGATGATAACATTGTTGTTGCAAGGCTGATTTGAGGATCACATGTTGAGAAGAACCTAAATCTTCTTGACGCCCAGCACGTCCGCGAACTTGGCCATCATCCTCCAGATCAAAAATATCCGTCATGATAACATGCAAATGCTTCTCTGGACGAATATCAACACCACGCCCTAAGTGATCTTTAGAACTCACAGTGATCTTGCCCTTTTGCCCAGCACACCGAATGATCTCTTTTGAGATTTCAGACGAAGTTTGAGCAGATATATACTGTATAGGGTCTTTTAATTGAAGCTTCGCGCTCAACTGATCATAGACAATCTGACTCCTCTCATCATCTTCACAAATGATCAAATAAGATTCTCCTTTAACATGAAAATTCTGTACACGTGAACAAATCACATCAATTTGTTGCTCTGCATCTTTAACAACCCAAGGCACTTCATCCTGTCGCTTCGATGCATGCTCTCTCGGGAAAACCTTGACACCTCCATATACTTCAGATAATGCAGTCCCTGTGATAGCAATAGATTGTTTATATTTACCTTTAAACTGGCTTGGACTTGTACTCCGCGCAGGTATTGCAGGCGGTTGTAGTGCGTAATAACCGGCTGATTCGCCATTTAAACGCCGCGCCTTTGCTTGCGCTTCTACAGATACAACAAGCATTTCATGACAATCCGGCATAAAAGTAGCCCCTCGATCAATCTTACCTTGCGTCAGCGGAAATACTTCATGTGTGTAACATAGCCCATAGGATGTATCTTTAAGCCTACCGCGATCACTACAGACATAATCTACACCTTCCACAAAAGACAATGCTTGCAATGCACCTTTAAAGAATTGTGCTTTCCGATCAGGTGAAAGCTTTTTAAATGCTTCCTGACCCTCGTCATCCAAAGACTTGTAAAATGCTTCTAAAATAGCGTCCCATTGTTCTGAATCATCCATCAGTTGAAACCAAGCCTGATGAAAGTCACACCGTGCTGCTTGAACCTGTTCTTGAAGGAATGTATCACGAAGGAATGTATCACGCTTAAAATAGTTGAACAATTTTTCGTATACCCTTTGAAGCTCACTAGAAGATTGATCTGCAACATTAAACTCTGTATCAACATCGCCTGCATCGGCTTCGTCTAACAGTAAAATTTGGTACTTTGGATCTGCTGCACAATACCCATCAGTGCCTGATAATGCACTTCGATTACGATGCAAAGCCAAAGTCGCCATTGTTGAAAAATTAACAGAGCCCTGTGTTTCTAAATATCCGCTTTCAGGGGTATCTTCGGTGATAAGTGCTGTTTGAATACCCAATGCTTGAAAAAACTGCTTATAATCAAGATAATCCCTTTCCGCTAATAAATCGCTGGTTGTAATAAAATCAGGCACATACCCTAAAAGGGCTAGAACAGCAGCTAATGTCATCATTGTGCGAGATTTACCTTCTCCAGTATCCATTTGTGCCATTAAGTGCTGTGAATTCTGAGAGCTCCGAAGCATTGACAATACCGCCATGATTTGTGTCGCATTTAGATGCTGAGCCTCCCCATTTGACTCCTGCGTCGTTCGAGCCAAAGCGGCCATAACAATCGCCAAGCTAGATATGATTTTTTTATCTGCTATTTCTGAACCTAGCGCTTGCGCCGCTGCTTCACCTGAACTGGCGCCAGCAGGCGTTTGTGTTTGAATCTCCTTTAATTCTGCCTGAAACTCAGATGGACGCATGTTAATATAAACATTCGCTTCTGTTAAAAGAGTCTGGATATCCAAGCCATGTAACAAGATGTAATAATTTACCGTTTTTTAATTTTTTTGTTTTTAATATATTAATTTTGAATGT
>JAAZZZ010000007.1 GCA_014238985.1 Gammaproteobacteria bacterium | reverse complement strand
AACGATGCATCACTCACCTATATGCCTGAAAACTCAGAAGCACTCGGACTGGGCTTTCGCTGCGGATTTCTGGGCATGTTGCACATGGAAATCATTCAAGAACGCTTAGAACGCGAATATGAAATTGAGCTGATCACCACAGCCCCAACTGTCATCGTTGAACTGCTGAAACGTGATGGAACCCTTCAACAAATTAACAGCCCCAGTGAATTGCCAGAACCCAACCTCATTAACGAAATACGAGAACCCATTGCCATTGCGAATATCCTGACCCCTCAAGAACACGTGGGCTCCATTTTAACGCTGTGTGAAGAAAAACGCGGTGTGCAAAAAAACTTACAAGTTTTAGGGCAACAAATGTCGATCACATATGAACTGCCCATGAACGAGATCGTATTGGATTTTTTTGATCGCGTTAAATCCGTCAGTCGAGGGTTTGCTTCGCTTGATTATCATTTCATTCGCTATGAATCCGCTCGGCTTGTCAAGCTTGATGTTTTAATCAATGGTGATAAAGTCGATGCGCTGGCCTCTATTGTTCATAAAGATCAAGCAGAAAAAGCAGGCCGCGCGCTGGTCGTGCGGCTCAAAGCTCTGATTCCAAGACAAATGTTTGCCATTGCCATTCAAGCTGCCATTGGCGGACACATCATTTGTCGAGAAAGCATTGGTGCTTTACGCAAAAACGTCACTGCAAAATGTTATGGTGGCGATATTTCACGCAAAAAGAAATTGCTTAAAAAACAAGCAGCAGGGAAAAAACGCATGAAACAAATCGGTTCAGTCCACATTCCTCAAGAAGCTTTTTTAACCGTTTTAAAACACGATGACTCTGGAGACAGCTCATGACCCTCACTGACTTTACCATTTTAACATGCCTAGGCGCTGCACTCTGCATTGGATGCCATCAGAAATATAAAAATCAAAAAGCGCCTGCTTGGTTAGAAACACTGTATACTTTAGAAATCTTAGCCATTGCCATCGTGGTGATTCAATTTTTAGGCATTGAATTGGCATTGACTGTCACAACGCTCGCTTTTGCCCCCTATTGGTACTGGGCTAAACGTCGCGTTAAAGCTGGAACCTTGTCCGAAGAAAGCCTCTCCTATCAACTGGCCAGCACATTTCCTATTTTACTGATACTCTGGCTGGTACGCTCTTTTGTCATACAGCCCTACCGTGTGCCCTCTGGCTCACTTGAACCCACCGTGCGCATTGGCGATTTTATTTTGGTCAATCAATTTAAATACGGACTTAAATTGCCTGTTGGACATCAAATGATTTGGCCCATAGGCCAACCCAAACGTGGCGATATTGCTTTGTTTCACTGGCCAGAAAATCCAGAAATTATCTTTGTTAAGCGGGTGATTGGCCGCCCAGGTGATCACATCCGTTATCATCACCACACCCTCTTCATCAATGGCAAACCCATGAAAAAAACACACTGCACCCCCACAACCTTTAAAGACCCAGATTTAGCAGCCCCCATTCCAGTCAATCGCTGTTTAGAAACACTGCCCAACAAACACACACATTGGATCTATGAAAATCACGACCCAAATGTTGGCTCAGAAGGCCGTTGGACCGTCCCACCTCATCATTATTTTATGATGGGTGACAATCGAGACAACAGCAATGATTCCCGCTTTTGGGGCGCTGTGCCTGAAGGTCAATTCATCGGACAAGCGCTGTGGGTTTGGCTCAGTTTTGATCGACTCGCCTGGCAGCAACATCGATGGCTGGATCTAATTCGATGGCATCGAATCGGCTCAAAGGTTCAATGATGCAACTCAATGCTTTACAAAAAACATTAGGCCATACCTTCAAAGACGTGAGTTTATTGAAGCTGGCACTCACCCACCGAAGTGCCCCTCCACCACATAACCAAAGATTAGAATTTCTTGGAGATGCAGTCCTCGATTGCATTATCGGTCATTATCTATATCAACACTATCCCAATGCCCCTGAAGGTCAACTCAGCCAATATCGCGCGCATTTAGTCAATCGCAAAGCTTTAGCTCAATTAGCCGACACACTGAATCTCCATCAACACTTAATTGTCGGCCCGGGTGAAAAAAATTCATACCATCCAGAAGCCACACGTGCAGATGTCTGCGAAGCTGTCATAGGTGCCATCTTTTTAGACGCCGGGTTTAATCAATGTGAAACCTGTATTTTGGAATGGTATCTATCTAAACTAGACACTTTAAAAGACCTGCCAATATTACCCAAAGACGATAAATCAACCCTTCAAGAATGGACACAAGCACGCAGCTTAAATCGACCTGAATATAAAACCCTAAACATTGAAGGCCCAGCACATCAACAAACCTTTGTAGTCTCTTGCACCCTGACACAACCCGATCAATGCCTTCAAGGCCACGGCCAGTCAAAACGTGCAGCAGAACAAACTGCAGCCTGCAATATGCTGAAATGGTTGAAAGACAATGGACATCAAGATGAATGAATCTGAAATCAAGTGCGGCCGTATTGCTATTGTAGGCCGTCCTAACGTGGGCAAATCAACCCTCATCAACGCCCTCCTCGAAGAGCCTGTCAGCATTGCAACACACAAAGCACAAACAACCCGTCATTGTATTCTAGGGATCAAAACCAATGGACCCCATCAATTGATCTTCATTGATACCCCGGGTATTCACATCGAAGCTAAACGACACCTACAACGTCAAATGAATAAAGTCGCCCATCAAACACTTCAAACTGTTGATATGGTTTTATGGTTGACTGATCGATGTCAATGGACGCACGATGATCAACGTGTCACAGAATGCCTCGCTGATCTCAATTGCCCCATTTTGTGGTGTATCAATAAAGTGGATGTGTTGAATGAGCAGGCACAATTAACAGCACACATCGACACCATTCGAGCAGAACACCCATGGATTCACAGCTGCATTCCCATCAGTGCACGCCATGGAGATCAACTGCCTGCACTCGAATTAATGCTCCTTGAACATTGCCCTCAAGCACCTCATGCGTTTCCAGATGACATGCTCACTGACCGAGAACCCGCCTTTATTGCCAGTGAAACGATTCGTGCGCATGTTTTTAAAAACACGCATCAAGAAGTGCCGTATGCGACACACGTCACCATCGATACCTTTACAAAACAACCCCATCGCACAGATATTCATGCCACTTTATGGGTTGAACGCCCTGCTCACAAAATGATCCTCGTAGGTCACAAAGGGCGCACCATCAAACAGATCAGCATGGGTGCACGTCAAACATTGGTGCGTTTATTAGATGCCACTGTCCATTTAAAAGTATGGGTTAAAGTTCAGCCTAACTGGTCTGATGATCCTGAGGCCATTGCGCAACAAGACTTATCTGGAAGCCCAACATGAGCCTCAAACAGTCAGCACCGCTCAACCCAGGGCTGACATGGCTACTACATAAACGTCATTATCGAGAATCCAGCTGGTTGTGTGAATTACTGACAGAATCTTTTGGACGTATGAGCGTTATTGCACTGGGCAGTCAATCTAAAAAACGCCGCGCAGTGCTGATACCCTTTCAACCTCTGTGGGCTCAACTCAAAGGTGACGGTGAACTTAAAGTGCTGACGCACGTTGAATCAGAACGCCCTATGCTGCCCCTGCTGGGCTCAAGAAGTTTTTGTGGGCTCTATATCAATGAGTTGATCCTTAAATCCATGACAAAACATGATCCCTCACCTGAGGTGTTTGCCGCATATCAAACATGCTTACAACAACTCAGTCAACCCGAACAGTGTGAAGCCTCTACCCTGCGGCATTTCGAGCTCACCTTGCTTCAAAGCCTTGGTTATGGCTTACCGTTTGATCAACTCACATCACAGTACACATATTATCGCTACTGCTCAGAACAAGGTTTTGTGGGGCTTGAAACCGCTGAAAAAAACAGTTTCACACGGGCACATATTCAAGCCATTCAACAGCGTCAATGGACATCACCTGAACTGGCCAAAACCGCCAAACACTTAATGCGACAAGCCTTACAAAACGCGCTTAACCACAAATCTTTAAACTGCCGCACCCTTTGGCAAAATGTAGAATCGACATGATCATCATCACACGCCCAATCGCTCAAGCGCAAACACTCCTTGAGCTGTGTCATCAGCACCAGTGGCCCTGCTGCGTGATCCCTATGCTTTCGATTGAGCCCAGCAAACCGCTTACACTACCCACTGCAGATCTAGCAATTTTCATCAGCCAAAATGCCGTAGAATACTGTATTCAAGCTTGTGGGAAATTGCCTCATTGTCCAAGCTTGGCCATTGGGCCCAGTACCGCTCAGGCGTTGATGGATCAAGGATGCACTGTACTGGATACGCCCGCTACAGCCTATTCCACAGAGGGTTTACTGAATCTGCCTACCCTACAAGCAGTACAAAACAAGAAAATACTCATTATTTGCGGAAATCCATACAAAAACGAATGCGCTGACGCTTTAACAGCACGTGGCGCACAGGTGATCTGTTGCCCAGTATACAACCGCCTTGGCCCACTGCCTTCTGCCATTGAAGCATTGAGAGACGTCGAGCCTTCAACCCTCAAGGCCATCACATTCTCAAGTTTAACCACGTTAGATTATTTTGATCAAACACTCCAAGCTCACAATTTACAGCATCTATCTCAATATCCTTGGATCGTCATCAGCTCAAAGATGATGAAAAAATATGAAAAAAAAGCAGCCTGTGTGCTGGCAAAAGACCCAACACCCGCATCAATCATTGAGGCCCTTAAGCCTTTCATGCACTCAAAAATTAAAACTTCATAAAACCTTAATAAAACTGTGACATACTGATCAGACATTTAATGCTATACATCAAGACAAACAGTGAAATTTTATGCGAAGAATCAATAACAAGAATAACAGTTTATCGAATGAGCAGCGCTGTCTTGATAGCGAGACTGAGGACGCGTCAGATGAGCATGCAGCGCCTCATAAAGTGATTAACGGGTTAAAAAGATTAGTAAAAATATTAAGCAATATTCTATTTAACTCCTTGTTAATCTGCATCACACACAGTCCTATAGCCCCTCTAGTGTTCGCCGGAATACTATTGGGTTTGTACACACTGTTCATATATAAGTTCAACAAGACATTGGATCTTCCGACTTCTACTATAGACGTTTTAAAGAACTTAAGTACAATAAGCCCTTTCATATTACCTCCATTAATTCTTATAATCCCCGCAATTTCCACACCATTGACTAATATGAGTTCCTTATACGCATGGGCTTTTATTGGAATAAGCACCCTGATATGCTATAGCTACAAAAAGTTTAACACACCGAAACAAGCTTCTGTTGACGGGGATACATGGGGAAATGAATTGCCCTGGCATTCAGATTTATTTCAATCTGATGCCGCATCTTCAGCAATGAGCTCGAGCGCGTCAAGTTCGAACTCATCCTTTGTTTCCACGCGAAGTACTGAGGATGCTTCAGAGAACACCCAGACCCCGCTGCATGGCACTCTAATATAAGATCATTCCATACATCAGCAACAAACACTGTACTATATTCCCTATAAGCACTCAGATGCTTGCCATGAAGACAACATGCCTGATTCAACACCTTTGAAAATCATTCAGACTTAAATATCTCACCCAATTTGCACACACATCATGCACGTTCAACACTGGCTAAATATAAAAAATCAAGTTATCATCTCATAACTCACCTGTTGAATTTTTTGCATGGAGGCCTGATGAGCACACAAAAAACCCCTAAAAACCGATCTTTTTGCGCATTATTCATCTGCCTGATCACAACCATTTGGGGCGCTGTGACCTTTTGGCAAATTCAACAACTCAAGGCCACCGAACGCACGCTTGGTACGTTAAAACACACATTAGCCCTGCAACCCATGGCCATGTCAATCCATGCTGCAGCGGCAGCCGATCAATTTAGACATAACGCATCAGAAGCACGTTTCTGGCTTAAAATCGCACACAGTCAAATGACGGAGCAAACACCCAAAGCCTGTCAAACAGCCTTATCTGCGCTGGTCTCCAAGCGCTTCAGCTCAGACCAACAAACTCAACTGACCTCCAAACTTAAAAACATTTTGAGCCATATCACAGATGACGCTCAACCAAAACCGACCGTTACAAAAACACCCCTGACAGATCTAAAACATTTCAATTTAAAACATTACCTACCCACCAGCTCCATCACAACAAGCACTCAACCTAATACTCAACTAAAACACGCGCTGAACACCTTCATTGCAGCCATTCCATCTACAGACATTCAAACCTTACACACACAATTGAAAACCATCCTCTCTCAAGGCCTGCCCGATGCCTTTAAAGCAACAATGCAACTGATTAAAGAAGAATTCTTCACCCGACAAGGCATCAATTTTAAAGCCCTCCAAAGTTGTGTGACCCCGTCCACAAAACTTGAACAAAGCCCTCCGCATACTTAAAAAAACACCAGGCTCCAAACATCAACAGATCTGGAGACCCATACAATGATAGCGACTCGATTACTTTTACTGCTGGGTCTGGCCGCACTGGTTTATTTTGGATTACAACCCACACAGTGGGGCTATCTTATCCTACATATACAGGGACATGTGCTCAATATACCTTTGTTCGTAGCAATACTTGCGCTACTGCTGTGTTGCTTAGCCAGTATATGTCTCAGTCAATTGATTGCTTGGGCACCCAAACGCTTGAATGAATGGAAAACACAACGCACATTAAACACCCTTCAAGCTCAAATTCAAGATCATGATCAAGCGCTAAAAGACGCAACGCAAGGCAAACAACCCACCACCACCAAAAGTGAGCACAACACGCCTCTATCCACTTGGGTACAAGATTACAATCATCTGATTGAATGCTTTGGTCAAACCCACCCACAAGCCGCCTTACCTCAAACGCCTTTAGCACATGCGCTGGTACATCATCTGCTCAAACAAAGTACCCCACCTGATCCCCAAACCCCTTTACTACACCTGCTCACGACCACAACAGCCACAACAGCAGCTGACATTGAACACGCTGTACATTCTCTCCTAGAACACAAGCACATTAAAACGCTGTGCACCCAATTTCCGCAACCATTCCAAACGTGGCTCGCTCAAAGCCTCTCACATTTGCAGACGGATACCCTTCAAACACTGTGGCACATCCTGCCTAAATCGTTCAAACAAAAACCCTCATTGATCATTGCTTGGACCCAAGCCCTACATCAACAAGGTCAAATACTACAAGCCTTGCCTCTGTTAAAAAAGGCCATCAAGCACACTGAACACCCTGAAATCATCGCACACGCGGGATTGGTCTGGCCTGAAACACACCTAGACGATGCAGTGAAACGATTTGAACGCGCACAAAAACATTCAGAGTGTCCTGAAATCACATTAGGATTGGCACGCTTACATCAACGTCAAAAGCACTACAGTCAAGCATCTGCACTTTATCAAGACATTGAAGACTTTATCAAAACACAAGGTCCTGATCTGTACTTAGAAATCGCCCTTATTTACTACAATGCTGGCCAAGTTGAACAGGCGAACATCTGGACTGATACAGCATATCAAAAGCTGTCATCCATGGGCATCTGCCCAATGGTCCGCGACACCCATATTGACACGTAATGGCACCGATAAAGGCATGGCCTGTTCCATACAGGACGCCACTAAAGCTTTGACAGGCTCAATCACCGAAGTATGCACCTCAAATACCAATTCATCATGTACCTGCAAGATCATACGCGCATCTAAGCCTTGTTGATCCAATTGAGTTTGTATCGCAATCATTGCGGATTTAATTAAATCCGCTGCACTACCCTGCATCGGGGCATTGATTGCAGCACGCATGATCGCCCCTGCTTGACGTGCCCCTTGAGGTCGTGGCAATCGAATACGACGCCCTAAAATGGTTTCAACATACCCTTGCGCCTTTGCTATTTCACGAATTTCAGCCATAAAGGCTTGTACTTCTGGAAATTGCTCAAAATATGCATCGATCATGTGTGCGGCTTGTGCACGACCGATCTTCAATTGAGACGCCAAACCAAAAGCTGACATGCCATAAATCAAACCAAAATTCACTGTTTTAGCTTGGCGCCTTTGCAGATCAATCACCGCGTCAAGCGGACAATTAAATAACTGTGCAGCTGTCGCAGCATGAATATCGAGATCTTGCTCAAAGGCTCGGCATAATCCAACATCTTTGGATAAATGCGCCATAATGCGCAACTCAACTTGTGAATAATCAGCGCTCAACAAACAGTACCCTGAAGGTGCGATAAAAGCGCGGCGAATTTTGAGGCCTTCAGCCGTACGTATTGGAATGTTTTGCAAATTAGGCTGTTGAGAAGACAAACGCCCTGTTGCTGTGAGGGCTTGATGATATACACAATGCACACGATTGTGTGCATCCACTTGCTCTGGCAAACGGTCAGTGTAGGTGTTTTTCAATTTGCTCAAATGTCGATGCCTGAGAATTAAACCTGGCAAAAGATGACCTTGGTCGGCTAAATGCAGCAATACTGATTCTGATGTAGAAGCCTCACCAGACGGTGTTTTTTTCGTGATAGGCAGCTTTAGTTGATCATATAACACCGCGCGCAGCTGTTTGGGTGATGCCAAATTAAATTCTATCTTGGCCAATTGATGGGCTTGTGTTTCAAGGGATTCAATTTCAGCAGCAAACGAAACACTGAGCGCCTTTAATTGTGAGACAGCCAACAACACACCAGCTTGCTCCATGCGTGCTAAAATCGGTAATAAAGGTTGATCTAATGTGGTCAATATCCGGCGTGCATGCGGCAATGCATCCACCGCAACAGAAAGTTTTGAATACAGCTGCGCAATGATCCACGCACACTCAGCTGCAGCTACATGATGAGCACTGTCATCTTTCGTATCTTCACTGACTGCTACCATAGGTGTTGCTACATCTGTATCTTGTGAAAGATAGTGTGCTGACAATGTCTCCAAATCATGTCTTGTTTCTGCGCCATTCAATACATATGACATGAGTTCAATGTCTTCAATGTGTGCCGAAATTTCAAGACCCTGTGCCAATAACACCTGCCAATCGTATTTAAATTGATGCCCCACCACACACACCGTTGAATCCGATAAGAACCTCTCTAAATCTTTCAACACTTGGTCTTTAAACGCCGGTGAAGTCTGATCAAAGGACACATACACCGCAGATTGATCAGGAATAGCCATGGCAAGCCCCAATAGGTCCGATTTCCATGAACTGGCATTCTGCGTTTGACACGATAAAACCCAAGCCGGCGCTTGTTTCAAAGCACGCGCCCAATGCTGCCAAGCCGTGAGATCATCAATCACATTTAAAGGCACTTGCTTTGATGCATCAGATGACGTTGCGCGCGCATTCGAAGACGTTTTCAATGATAAATCAGGTGGCGACATATGCTCCAGTTGTGCCAACCAACTTTTAAAACCCAATGCTGCCAACTGAATGTTCAGTGCAGGCAGGTCTGGTTCAGACATATGACACTGTGCAATCTGCACAGGCAAATCAATGTGCGTGTCAATTGTGACCAATGTTTGATACAGCGGCAATTGCGTTAAAGTGTTCCGCAAATTGTCTCCAACTTTACCGGGGAATTGATCTGCATGTGCCATAATGTCATTCAATGAGTTCCATTGATCAAGCCATTTAACAGCTGTTTTAGGTCCGACTTTTTCAACCCCTGGAATATTATCAGCACTGTCTCCAACCAAAGCTAAATAATCGATGATCTGATCCGGTCGAACACCAAATTTTTTAATCACACCGCTGACATCTAATTGTGTATTCTGCATGGTATTGACCAGGGTGAGTCCAGGTTGCACCAATTGTGCAAAGTCTTTATCGCCCGTAGAAATCAATACCTCATAATCGAGTGATAAAGCTTGTCGTGCTAAAGTGCCGATCACATCATCGGCCTCTATCCCTGGCACACTGACAACCGGCCAGCCATACGCTTTAATCAAGTCAAAAGTAGGTGTCATCTGGGCATGCAAATCATCTGGCGCAGCCGATCGATTTGCTTTATAATCCGGGAACAATTGATGTCGCGTGGTCGGTCCAGGCGGGTCGAACACCACCACGCATAAATCTGCAGGCGTTGTTTTTGACAACCGTTTGAGCATATTCACCACCCCATACACCGCTCCTGTGGGATCACCCTGGGGTGATGTCAAAGGGGGCAAGGCAAAAAATGCTCGATACACATAAGACGTACCATCTACTAAAATACAACGTTTTGCTTTGGATGTATCACCATTCATCATTGATGCCGCCAAAAACTAGGCAAACAACATACTAAGAGCACCATAATTTCTAAACGCCCTGCAAACATTGCAATAATGAGAATACCCTTAGCACCCATATTCAACTCCGTATACCCTTCAGACACCTGACCAATGGCCACACCGACATTGGACAAACACGCTGTAACGGCTGAAAACGCCAAATAAAAATCATACCCCATCGCCATAAAGCACAATAATAATAAAAAATACAACATCACAAATACGGATAGAAATCCATACATTGCCTCAGCTTTAACGCGAACATGATCACTGGTACTCAGTGCTGTGTTCAAGACAGCTTGCGGGTGAATCAATTTTTTTAAAGCACTGAGACCTTCATCTCGAATCAACAAGGCACGCCCCATTTTAATGCCACCCGCTGTGGAGCCACTGCACCCCCCCACCACACCACATAACACTAACATAACAGGCAAAAAACTGGGCCAATAGGCAAAATCAGCCATCTTCAACCCCGTTGTGGTGAGCATCGCTACGGTCGTAAATAAGACCGATTCAATCATATCCCAACTCCAGTCAGCTGTATGATATATAAGCAATACAATCATGACAATGACGCTTATGATGCCAATGGTTTTGAACATTGATCGAGATTCGAAATGATGAAAATATTCCTGCCAATGTCCACGTATCCAAACAGCATAATGCACACTAAAACTGATGGCCCCTGCCAACATGAACATCGCAGCTACACACCCTAACCCAGGAATCTGATAATAGGCAAAACTACTATCATGTATGGCAAATCCTCCAGTCGATATGGTTGAAAACGCTTCACATACTGCATCAAACCAAGGCAATCCAATCAATCCATAACTTAAGGCACACACCAGGGTTAATCCTACATATAAAACCCATAAAAGTTGAGCTGTTCCAGCAATTCTAGGAACAAGACGCCGCTCTGTGACAGGGCCCGGCGCATCTAAATGCAATAAATGTTGCCCCCCACCCAACATCGGCATGACCGCGATGGCCAACACAATAATTCCCAACCCGCCTAAAAATTGCAGATATTGATGATAAAACCTTAGACTATGCGGGAAATCATCCAAATTATAGAGCAACTCTGCCCCCGTCGTCGTCAGCCCAGACACTGATTCAAAAAATGCATCCAATACAGAGAGATGCTCCACACTCAGGCTAAACGGTACGGCCGCACAAGCAGACAATAAAATCCAAGCAAAAACAACTAAAACAAAGCCATCCGCACGCAGCAATGTTTGGGTGTCTTTTCGACCATATAGCCATAAACATCCCCCAAACCCAAACGCAACGCACATGCCTATCAAATAAGGCTGAGTACTGCCATCTTGATACAAGAGCTCAACTAAAATAGGCACGCATAACGCTACACCAAATAATAAGAGTAATATACCCAGTAATTTTGAAATAATACGATGATGGATCATACCGCCTCCGAGCCGTCATCTATGCGCAATGGGTTGAATAACGCCAGCACATAATAAGCGGGCGTCTCATACGGATGTGCTGCCAATAAGGCACGCTCTACCTTCGGCCAATCAGCTTTCATACACATCATTTCAACACGCACCTCTTCAACTTCAGTGACTGTATCGACAGCCCCTACAGCTGGATTTGAACCCGATAATGGCCGAAACTGCCCCTGACCCACAACAGACCAGCAACACTGAGCATACTGTCCAACTTGACCGGCTCCAGCCTCAAAACACGCTGCAGCAACTTTTACAGCTGAGGCCACCGGCACAGTGTAAATTAACATCAGACCCGCTGACATATTCTGCTCCATCAGATTGATTCAATCATACCGACTCCCCCCGTCAAGCGCAAACGCATTGAGACTCACTCAAAATCTGCCAAACAGCCTTACAGCATATATGCTTTTAAACTCAATTGTGCTATACTACCAGACAAGTTTAACAGGTGGGTTTCAAGCACATGATATACCGTTTATCTCTATCCTACTTACTCATGGCATGTTTGCTCACAACCTCGATCAGCTTTGCTGATAACATTCCGACCATTTCAGGCAAGCATTTTCAAACACATTGTCCTTACATTTCAGAACTGGCTAAAAATTCAAATCATATCTGGATCACTCGATCAAAATGGCAATCGTTTGATCCGTCTTTTTCTGAAAAATTGACCCACTTCAGAGGCGCTCAATGGCAAGGTCAACACATTGGAAAACTCATCTGTATCTATACAGATGACACTTCATATACCTTTCCTGTCGCTGTAGCAGCACCTTTTTTATCCTATAAGCCCACAGATCCAAAATGGAAGCAACACTCACAAAACGCCAACACTTATAATTGTGCTGCAAATCAAGTCACAGATTGTACTCTGATCGGCATTCAAAAAGATAAAACTGACCTTAATTCGCCCAAAAAAATCGAACAATTTCTGCAAGGGCTTAAATATAAACCACACTCATCTGCCCCGTAAAACACGCTTCCTTCGATCAATTCAACTTAAAGTATCACATCCAGCCAATACCGCTCAGAGCTTAAGATGATACACATCCACAGCCCTCCGTGCCCCCTCATCTCACAACACACGCACTCTAAGAGCCTTTTGCAAGCTGAAATGACACGGCCCTCCCTGCGTTAAAAGCGCGCTCAAAACATTCATCCACGAACAATAAACGCTTATTTTTCGATCATTTTTGACTTGCCATGCCCTGCCTCAATGCAGTTTAAAATAATTCCCTTGAAATGAAATATCACTTTCTAGCGGGATTTAAGATTGCTTTAAGCATAAAA
>JAAZZZ010000079.1 GCA_014238985.1 Gammaproteobacteria bacterium | reverse complement strand
CACATGAAGATGAAGAAACACGACCTATTGAACTTTTTATTTTTATCATTTTAGTTCCTGCATCCAATGCTCTGACCGCAAAACACAAAAGATCACGCTCATATTCAGAGTAACCGTAATTCACTGCATAGAGCAATGAAACAATGATGGCACATACGCCAGATGCAGCATTTAGCGCAACACCCACTACATTCAGCATGCCAAAGGACACCATCATGCCTATTCCAAAAGCATATAATCCATACAAATATCCAACAGCCTTAGGATCATTTGGAGCGCCATCATACCAGGCCAATACACCGCCAACAACAGCCAACACCATGATGCTCAAAGCACAATTCATCATAGCGCTCCAAGCAGGCACCATAGTTTGCCAGGGGCCAGGGACAACACATATGGCACATCCAAGCCCCAAGAAAGCAATGACAACCAATGCTTTAAAGCCTCTGTTTTTCCAAGCACTATTACAAAAGTCGAGTCGGTTTGTTGGGAAAGTTGTCTCAGTGGCATTGTAAGGATCAGTGGCATTGTAAGGATTCGTGCTCAAACATTCCTGAACCATTTTAACGACTTTTTGCCTCTCCTCTGGCTCGCCCCCAGCAGCAAGGCGCTCAAGGTCATATAAATTAGCTGGAAAAGCTGCATTTGGATTTTGTTTTACGTAGATAGTAGGCAAATTCAACGGCTGGGTCGAATGGGCACAATAGGATTCCAGAACCTGCAGCACACAAGCTCTACGTGCTTGAAAAGTATTTATAAATTGATGAGTCGTATACATCCAAGCACATGTCAAAAGCACGCCAACACAAACTAAACCAATAGGCCATATAAGATTTGGGCCATATAGGCTAGTTAATATATTTAAAAGTAAACTGCCACCTTTAAACAAACCCAAAACAAACAAACTAAAATTAATTATTTGTAAGACGTTCTGATTGATCAAGAATTGTTGACGAGCGTTCCGACGTACAACAGGATCAGCGCCCATATCATGTATAACAGATTCCGTTAGAAATGCATCACCACCAAAATTCTGGACAGTGCTTAAATCCCCACGCTCAATTGCTGACACCAAAAGCATCTCATCCGCTTCATCCGCTTCATCCGCTTCATTAGGATCAACTCCGACCAAATACTTGACAGAACGTAAATCCCTACGCCCAACTGCTAACGCCAAAGGCATCTCACCCTTTGCATTAACTGCATTAGGATCAACTCCCAAGCTAATCAAATCTTCGATAACCTTGAACTCATCAGCATCTTTCGAATCAACAGGCACTTTCTTAACCGCCTCACACAGTGCCTCAACAAGTGACGAATCATTGGCTGCTATATCACCATTTAATACAGCGATTTTATAAGAACTGATAAACCGACCATCCCAAATTTCCAGATTTTCATTATACTTCTTAGTAGCATTACACTGCAAAGAAATCAGTCCTGCACATACAATCGCACATCCAATCAAACATGCTACACTCAAAAAGCTCATCGGGCCAAAAAGATCAAACCCAAAACCCAAGATGATAAAACTGGAAAGCCTGAGCCAAGAAAACCATCTATTAACAATCAAAGACCGCTCTAAAATACTTTGAGCAGTCTTTGATTGCTCTTCGTCAACCGAATGAAAAAATTTGCCAATACCCTTAAGCAAAAAAATCTCCTCTTTTTATTTGAAACACATCTAAATAATATCAAAAAAAGATTAAGGAAACCTTAAGCAGAATAATAAAGTGAATACGCAAAAATAAGCGATCAAGATTTTAAGAGATATCGAAGAATTAAAGATAACCAGACATCAAAAGCTTTAGTGTCGATTCATCAGCTCAAACATGATGCAATTTAAGCTTCAGAAACAGATAATTCTCTTAATAATTGATCAATGTTCCGCACATAACGTGCAGCATCAACTAACTGTCCCCCTTCAGATAACGTGGCTTGATCAAATAAAATTTGAGACCATGCTGAAAATTGATCTTCACTGGTCTCCTTTTTAAGGCGCGTAATCATCGGGTGATCAGGATTAATTTCTAAAATGGGTTTACTGGGAGGCACAGCTTGACCTGCCTCTTTTAAAATACGCTGCAAGTGAGTGCTCATTTCATTATCCCCCACCACTAAACACGCAACAGAATCCGTTAACCGCCGGCTAGGCTTCACAGATTGGACCTGCCCAGACAGTGCTTCCTCAATACGTTTTAACAATGGTTCCAATTCAGATGCTGCTTCAGTCTCCTTTTTAGCCTCAACATCTGAACTTTTATCTTCGGAATCTTCTTTGAGAAAATCTAAATCGCCACGCGCAACAGATTGAAATTCATGATCTTTATAATTTGAAACATGCGAAATCAGCCACTCATCAATACGATCAAACAAACATAAAACTTCAATGTCATTGGCTTTAAAGACTTCAAGATGAGGCGAACTTTGACAAGCAGAATACGAATCAGCCGTACAATAATATATTTTCTTTTGTTTAGGCTTCATACGTTCAATATAAGCCTCTAATGAAACAGTTTGCTGATCTTTTTCACAGGTCGTCGAATTAAAACGATACAACTCCATGAGTCGTTCTTTATTGCTCGGATCTTCAGAGGGGCCTTCTTTGAGCACTGCACCAAAATTATCCCAAAACGTCTGATAACGCTCTGGCTGGTCTTTTGCAAGATCAGTGAGCATATCCAACACACGTTTAATACACGCGTTTTTCATAATAACCGTATGCGGGGTTTCTTGCAAAACCTCACGCGAGACATTCAATGGCAAATCACTGGAATCAATCACACCTTTTACAAAACGTAAATACATGGGTAAAAATTGCTCTGCATCGTCCATGATAAATACACGCTGAACATACAGCTTCAAACCACTGCGATGTTCACGACTCCATAAATCAAATGGTCGATGTTCTGGAATATATAACAAACTGATGTAAGACAATTTGCCTTCCACATGATGATGGGCCCAACACAAAGGCTCTTCTGGATCGTGTGCAATATGTTGGTACAATCCAATATACTGTTTAGATTCAATGGTTTTTTTAGGTTTTCGCCATAAAGCTTGCGCCTCATTAATCACCACTTCTTCTAAAACAGGCGCTGCATCTGCTGCTTTTTCTGCATCTGCATCTGCATCTTTTATAGCAGCCTCAGACGCTGCATCATCAGACGCGTCCGAAACATCTGTGGCGGCATCTGCTTCAGGTACCTTTTCTTCCATCAGACAAATGGGCAAAGCAATATGATCAGAATACCGACGGACAATTTCACGAATACGCCAGGTTTCTAGAAACTCTTTTTCCTCATCTTTTAAGTGTAGAATAACCTGTGTGCCACACTGTTCCACATCACAAGGCTCTATTTCATAGGCATCTGTACCATTAGACGTCCAACGATACCCCTGTGATTCTCCGGCCTTTCGCGTCAAGACTTCTACAGACTTAGACACCACAAAAGCAGAATAAAATCCCACACCAAACTGACCAATCAACTGACTGTCTTTGGCCTGTGTTTGACTTAATTGACTTAAAAACTCTTTGGTTCCCGATCGCGCAATGGTGCCTAAATTTTCAATCAAATCGGTTTCATTCATGCCAATTCCATTGTCAGCAATGGTCAATGTTTGATTGGCTGCATCTGCTGTGATCACAATTTTTAACTCAGATTCGAGTTCTGTGGTCTCAGATTCTGAAAGTGATTTGAACCTCAATTTATCTGCAGCATCAGATGCATTTGAAATGAGCTCACGAAAAAAAATCTCCTTATTTTTATACAACGCCCCTGCCAATAATTGTAGCAGTTGACTCACCTGTGCTTCAAATTGTCTGGGTTTGCTTGCACCCTTTTTGGCCTTTTGTGTCACGATCATCTCCTAAAAATTCAATAAACCTTATCACCCTACATGAGGCCATGATTAAAAAAATCAAGTCAAAAACAATCGATTTAAAAATAATTTAATTAGCCACATTCTATACTCAAAAAAACTACGCGTGCAAAAAGCACTACACAGACATAGACATTAACGTGAAACTGCAGCAATCATAAAACACGTCAAGTCTATGCTTTATTTTGATTTTCGTCCTGAATTTGATTTAAAGACAGGCCCTCCTGATCACATAGCACTTTGAGCTCTTTCAATGCCCTCAGTTGAATCCCCCTCACTTTCCCACGATTTAAATTCAAACGCTCTGCAGTTTGATCTAACGTTAAATGATCTTGCCCACGTAATCCAAATCGAAATTTCAACACAGTTAAAGCCTCAGAATCTAATTGATCTAACACCTTTTCTATATGCTCACTCATCGACAATATACTCACTAAATCGCAAGGATCTTCAGTGACATCAGTGTGAACTGTTTCGATCATTGTTCCCTTGCTCTCCTCACCTGTATGTAACGGTAAATCTAATGAGAGTGTATCTTGCTTCAACTCTAAAACACGCTGCACATCCTCTAA
>JAAZZZ010000078.1 GCA_014238985.1 Gammaproteobacteria bacterium | reverse complement strand
CTGGCTGTCTGTGTCTTGGAGTCGTAGTTGACTACATTGTCGTTGGGGCGTAGATCGTCGTCGTAAGGAGGGACATGCTTGTCCCATGCCTTGATGGTCTTTTCCCCGACAGTTGTTCTATCTTTGAATTCGGTGTATGCCTCGAAAAATCCCTCATTATCAAGGAAATCTTCATTCAGCCAGGCATTGCAGCATGCTGTGAGACAGTCTTTGACTGCTGGAGTTGCCATCAAATCTTTGGTTGCTTCGAGCTTGTTTTCATATTCTATAGTGGCCGCTACGATGGCCTCGATTTTTGCTTTGCCCCCGTCCAATTCACTGTTTAGAGCGACTCGATCAGTGGCGGCCAGCTGTCGCAACATGTACGAGGAGAGTCTGAGATTCCCAGGAGGATTCGTCTTTTGCCTTTCTATTGCAGCTGCTAGATTTTCTGCACCTGATCGAGGAGGTGTGTGGATAGGTGGAGGAGATTCGTAGACAAACGTGGCAGCACTACTATCAGAAGGAACCTGCAGCCAGTACTGCTGAAACTGACCTGGTTGAACGGGTTCTGGAGCAGCTTCGCTCCCCCTTGCACTTGCCCTGCTGTCCAATGAAAAGGAAGCGCTTGAACGCATTGCCAGTGGGTTTTCAAAATCGTTACTACTATGCATACTCAACTCCTGTCGTTTTAATCTGCCGTTTAAATACGGTTCTACTCAGTATAGTTGATTTATCTTAAGAGATCATTAAGAGGGGTGTTTTTTTTGATAAAAAAGGTTAAATGATTTGTTTTTTATCGTTTTATATGGGCTTTTTTTGTGCTCAAAATGAGGGTGTCCCAAGGAAATCGGGGTTGTTTAAGGTTTTGAGTGTCTTGTTAGTAGAGTGATTGCGGGTGTTTGCGATTTTTTTTGTTGAAATATATTGATGGGTTTTGTACCATGTGCGGTCTATGTAGACATGTTGTTATTAATTGATGGGAGAAACGTCAATGTCTGTGACGCTCAGTGCCAATCAAAGTACTGTTGAACGAACATGGTTTAAGGTGGATGCGCAGGGGCAGGTTTTAGGCCGTTTAGCAACCCGTGTTGCGAGTGTTTTGCGAGGCAAGCATAAACCAACCTATACGCCGCATTTCGATACAGGGGATTATGTGGTGATTTTAAACACCGATGGCTTGGTGTTGACCGGAGGAAAAGCCGAAAAAACCATACATTACAGGCATACAGGGTATCCTGGAGGCATTAAATCTGCGAGTTTAGGGGCGCTGATGCAGAAAAATTCTGCGGAAGTCTTACGTCGTGCGATACGTCGTATGTTGCCTAAAGGCCCTTTAGGGCGTGCGATGTTGCGTAAAGTTCGAATCTATCGCGATGCTGAACATCCGCATGTTGCTCAGCAACTTCAAGCAGCGTGGCCCTATGCAGATGAACTGAAGACCGATTAATTAATCATCATAAAGGAGTCAACATGGCTGTAAAAAAAGGGGCAGGTCAGAAAGCAACTGGCAAAAAGGTTGTGTATGATTATGGAACGGGCCGTCGAAAATCCGCTGTTGCGAGGGTTTTTCTTAAAAAGGGTACTGGAAAAGTACGTGTCAATGACCGTGAATTAACGGCTTATTTCCCAGGGTATACTGATTGGGCTGAACAAATGCTGATGCCATTGAAGTTGTTAGAAGTGTTAGACCAATTTGATGTGGTGTCCACGGTTAAAGGTGGTGGCATGACCGGCCAAGCGGGTGCGCTGAGGTTGGGGGTTGCACGTGCGTTGGACGCTTATGAATTGCGTTTAATGGGGCTGACAATGGCAGATGTGCGTGCGCAGAAAGATGCAGAGCACAATGCCTTACAAGATGAGGCAGCAGGTGAAGCAGGGGATGCTGCTGGTAAAACAGGTCAGACTGTTGCGGAGCGTCCTTGGCATATTGCCTTACGTGCTGCAGGATTTTTGACGCGAGATGCTCGAGTGGTTCAGCGTAAATTGGTTGGTTTGGTTAAAGCACGTAAAGCGAAACAATTCTCTAAACGTTAATCATTATTGAAACATACTCGATACCTTGTTGTGTTGGTTTTGAGGTTTAATTTGAGTCTAAAGGAGTACAATAATGGCAGTGGTGAAGCGTTCGGTGATGACGTTATTTTCAGATCCAAAATCCATTCATGATCACTGTGTGCGTATTGTCTTGGCTGAAAAAGCAGTGACAGCAGATGTGTATTATGTGGATGAACCTATATCACGTGAAAATTTGCTAGAACTTAATCCTGAAGGCGTTTTGCCGACTTTGATCGATCGAGACTTGGTTTTAATGTATGGTAAAATCATTCTAGAATATTTAGATGAGCGTTTTCCACACCCACCTTTATTGCCTGTATACCCTGTTTTGCGCGCTAAAGCACGTTTGATGATGACGCAAATTGAGAAAGATTGGTATCAACCGTTGTTGGCGATAGAACGTGGAGAATCTGTTTCGGCCAATCGCAAAGTGCTGTTAGATTATCTTGTGAAGGTGGTGCCTTTATTTGAGCGAGAGCCATTTTTTATGGGTGAAGATTTCAGTATGGTAGATTGTTGTATTGCAGCGTTGTTGTGGCGTTTGCCCTCGTTGGGCATTGAATTGCCCGAACAGGCTGAGCCCGTTTTGGCCTATGCTGAACGGATTTTTGAACGCAATAGTTTTCAAGCAAGCCTGTCACCGTATGAAGTCAGCTTAAGGGAGACGGATGACTTCTGAACTTGAGATGACCACGCGTCGGCCTTATTTGATTCGGGCGATGTATCAATGGATTGTTGACAATCATTTGACGCCACATTTACTCGTCAATACAGAACATCCAGGGGTGAAGGTGCCTGTTGCACATATCGATGATAATGGCCAAATTGTGTTGAATGTTGCGCCGCCTGCAATTCAAAATTTAGAAATGGGGTTACGTGTGGTGACGTTTAATGCTGCATTCCCGGGTTTGAACGCAAATATTGTGTTGCCCATACAATCAATTCAAGCTATTTATGCTGTTGAAAATGGTGAAGGCAGTTTATTTGAAATGGAGTTAGATGGTGTGTTGGCGCCAGAATCAGGGACAGCTCACCTGCATGTGCTAGATACACCATCGGCATCAGATCAAAAAACTGCCTCTAAAAAGACGGCCAGTGCATCGCGATCTCAATCGTCTAAATCACCTCAATTGCGCATATTGAAAAAACCATCTCAATCACCTAAACCAAAGAAAAAATAAAGTTTTAACAAGCTTCTGGCGCTTTTCTTTAAAATGTACGTATGATAAACTCTGACGTGTTTTGAATTTGGTTTTTTTGATGTTCAATGATTATTTTCAAGATGGGCGTACGCGTGGTCCGGATCAACCTGCTGATCCCTCTAACCTACCTGATCAAATGCTGCCGCCGCTCCCTTGTGTTGAGTTATTAAGAGAGATACAGGGTGCTGCTGACAGCTTAATATGTTTGTTTCATGAGGTCGGTATTCAATGGCCTTTGATTCAAGAATACTTCGAAGATCCATTGGGCATCAGTACAGAGTTCGAAGCGCATGCTTGCATTGCTTTGTTTGTCAGCGCTATTCAGGCAATGCCCGCTTCTATAGCTGATTATCGTCGATCTTATTCGCATGATGCTGATACTTCAGAGCAGGCCCTATCTTTGCATATCCTCCAAAGTTGGCAGGTGCTTCTGGCAGAGAATTGTATCAGGCAGTTATTGCAGCATCCGACCTGGTCGCCTCAGATGTTGAGCTGCCTTGAAGCGGTCTTGCAGCTCACAGGTAGCGCTGTTTTGGATGCGTCTGTTGTGGATGAAGCTGAGTTAAATCAATTGAAATCATCTTATAATGTTATTTTAACAGAGTATGCTCCTGACGCTGACTGTAGGGCGGAGACCTTAGATGACTTGTACCGTGATGCGTCTCCCAATACTGTGGGGCGCATGATATGTACGCATCTTTTACTGGAGCATCGTTTGTCTTCAAGCAATATAAATCTTTGGATGCAGCTGCATGTGCATGATGCTGTTTCTGAGGATGATGCTGTTTCTGAGGATGATACTGTTCCGTTTTTAAGTCATTGGTGTGCTGATCAAAATGCATTAGAAGGCGCAAGCACATGCGTCAAAGTAACGCAACAAAAGGTATTAGACCAGCAGGCACAATTGAGCAAAGCTGAAGCTGGATTGAAAGGCGCACGCGAAAATTTGGAAAACGCACAAGAAAATTTACAAGACGTACAAAGAAATATAGGCAGAGCTTTGGCGATGCTCCACACGTACTTGCCAACTACACCAACCAGTCAACACGCGATCACATCGAAAAAAGAAGCTGAATCGGCACAAGCAAAAGTCATCGTGCTTCAAAAACAAGAGAAAGCAGCTCAAGAGGGGCACCAAACAGCTGAGGACGCTGTTAAATCAGCACAAGAAAAAGAAGCTGAATCGGCACAAGCAAAAGTCACCATGCTTCGAAAACAAGAGGCAACAGCTCAAGAGGCCCAC
>JAAZZZ010000077.1 GCA_014238985.1 Gammaproteobacteria bacterium | reverse complement strand
ACAGCAGGCATGATTAAACCGAGGACAACACCTAAACCGGTGAGCTTGAATGTAGATAAAGGAGGTTGAGAGGCTGCTGGTGGGGCGTTTGATGATAAGCGCGAAGAAGACTTTTTTGATAAGGGTGGAGTCTCGACAGGTTCTGCGAGTGCGAGTGCTATGGGCGCTGCAGCTCGACCTTTTGTCTTGACAGCTTGAATTGGGGCTTGAGTTAAGGCATCGACAGGTTCTGTGAGTGATATGGGCACTGCAGTTTGAGCTGAATCTGATACTGGAGTTGCCGTTGCAAGCTCAGCTTGCAACGCAGTAGCATAAGCCTCTGCTTGTTCATGTCCATCTGGATCACGTAATTTAGACGGTGTATATTCTGATTGCAAATGCGGCAACAGCATAATAATAACCTATTAATTTAATATATGAATTGATTATAGCACATTCACATTATTAATGTCAGATTTTCAAGATGATTGATGTGTTGTGTTGTAAATGGTGGGCATTGTTTTGAGCGTGTTGTGTAATTGAGCCCATTGCTGGGGGGTTGAGACATTGTGCCAAGTGGCATCAATGATTGAGCCAGTTAAACGATTTTGTGCGCTTAAATCACGTAAGATTTTGCCCAATGGTACACGGCATAAAGGCCAATGATGAAAGCATCGAGGGTGAAAAATACCCATGTTGCCATAAAAATAAGGACCGTTTGGACGAATTAGGCCTGATTGAAGGTCAAAGTCTGCATGAGGCCTTCTTGCGGGGACAAGATAAACATGGCCCCATTCTGGATTTTGATCGAGGAATGATTCAAAAGAATAGGTGGTGTAGAGGTCACCGCTGATCACACAAAAAGGGGCATCGTCAAGGTATTTAAGGGCATGTATGATGCCGCCTCCAGTTTCAAAACAGGGTGGAGGTTCCATCGAGAAAGTCAGTTTCAAACCATAATGTGATTCAGGCTTGAGGTGTGCTTTGAAATCTTGACTGCGGTAGCTGGTGGTGATGACGGCTTCATCAAAACCGGCTGCTGCAAGACGGTACAAATGATATTCAATGAGGCGATGGGGGCCACACTGCAGCAAAGGTTTAGGGCAGTTGAGTGTGTGGGGGCGCAAGCGTATGCCTTGGCCAGCTGCTAAAATTAAAGCTTTCATGATAGCGTGGGTAGGAGTGTACAGAGGGGGTTGAAGCTTTCGTAGCGTTGGGCAATGGATTGAATGTGTTTTAAGACAGCAGGCATGTATTTTAAAAATTGTGGTTTATGGTCACGTTGTGAAAGGCGTGCAAAGATGCCAGCAATTTTAAGGTACCTTTGAAGGCCGATCCAGTCGTAGAGACGCTGACAGTGTGCCCAGCTTTCAAATTGATGTGTATTTTTTAGATAAAATGCGTGCAGATGGGTTTGTTGTGCCTGATGTGACCATGGCACATAGCAATCTTGCGTGAGCGAAACCAGATCGTACAAGCAGTGCCCCATCACCGCGTCTTGAAAGTCGATGATATAGAGCTTTTGATCTTTGATCATTAAATTTCGACTGTGGAAGTCTCGATGTACAGGGACGAAAGTGCGCGGTTCAATGGCATCGATCAGGGTTCGACAGAGGGTGCGATATTGAGCAAGGTCTGTTTCATTCCAGGTCTGTTTGCAGTGAGGTAACAGCCAAGTGGGCAGCAGTTGGCATTCTTGTAACAGCATCTCAGCATCCATGTCAGGCCAATCGGTGATGGGGAGTTGTTGCAACTGATGCAAATAGTTTAAGGCATGATGCGTGTGCTCAAAGAATGCCGAGGTGTCTCGCAGATGCCAGAGCATCTGATCGCCTAAATCTTCTTGAAGGATGAAACCCTGTTCAAGGTGGGTCGCATAGATTTTAGGGACAGGCATATCAGCATTTAAAAGTGTTTGTGTCAATGTGATTGTGGGTTTCAAAGACAAGTGTTCTGGCAATGCTTCAGCTACAATATGAGATAGGCTATCAGTTGTGCAACGATGATAGCGTTTAAAACTGGCATCGCCTGCTAAGGGGGTGAGTGTCCAAGATTGTGAAGAAAGTTGTTCTGAGAGCCAATCGTGCAGCAAGGTTTTTCGAGCGGAGGTAAGACAGGTTTCATGCATGACAATAGCGCTGTTTAAAACGGTGTTCAGTGTGCCTTTGTTTGCAGTGACATGCAAATATTGAACACTGAATTGAGGTGAGCAAGATCGTGGAGAAATATACAAAGATAAAAGGTTCCTGTGCAATAAATAACGATGTTAAATGATTTTTTAAACTCAAGAGCGCTTTGCATGCATTCAGCTTTCGACACGCCTATGGTTGTATGAATCAGATCGCTGCGCTAGCATGGCAGCACGGATAAGCTGTGAGTGATGAAGAGTGTGCAGAAAGACTTTATGTGTCGTGAAGATTGGAGCATGGCTGCTATGTAGCACATTAAGTTGTGTGGCAGCGGGTGCAATGCCGTGTCAATTCAAAAGCAGTCAGACAATACCCGTCACAGCGTCTGCTTTGGGCTGGCAGCCTGGGCTTGGGTTGTGTCGAGGACACTTTACGTCTGCACCGTTAAATTCAAAGGGTTTGCATTCGGGGTATCGCATGCAGGCGAAAGATATCAAGATTCAAGACCATCAGGTGTCAGCAACAGGGGATATACAAGTCCGCTGGCCATTGAGGTTTTTGAAAGCAGAAAAAATATGTGTCTGGACGCCATCAGGCCAGGCACGACAGCTCTATGTTGAAGGGCCTGTTCAATTTGATTGGCCTGAAGGCCGAGTGGTGGCGGATCGAGCGCAAGTAAATGCAACGGGCACACAGGGTGTATGGCATGATGCATGGTATCGATTGTCACAAAAGGGCGAGGCACCCAAACTCTGGGGGCATGCAGATCAAATCACCATCAATCATCGCAGGTTGCATGTGAAAGGCGCAACGTATTCAAGATGTGCACCCACGCATAACCATTGGCACGTCGAAACGAAAGATCTATGGATTGATCAAGCCAAGGGTCGGGCAGCGTTTAAATTTGGAATACTAAAAGTGGGTGATGTGCCTGTGTTTGCCTGGCCATATCTGAGCTTTCCAATTGACCATCGACGTGTAACAGGCTGGCTTATTCCACATTTCGCTAACAACACACATGAGGGTATGCACATAGGGTGGCCCTGGTATTGGAATATTGCACCCAATCAGGATTTAACTATCACGCCCGAATGGACAAGCCAATCAGGGGTAGGTTTGGGTTTTAAATGGCGGCATTTGTCGCGCCACAGTAGCACGCAATTATCTGGCCTTGGGTTTTTTAATGATGTGGCTTTTCGATCTTTTCGTAAGAAGACATTAATTGATTTTGAAGGGCAGCCTTTGACGGCAGCAGGGCTCAGTCGGCTCGAACATCAAGATGATCAACGTTGGGCGGTTTCGTTGAAACATCATGTTAATTTAGGCCAGCATCGTTTGAATGTGGATTGGTCTGAAGTTTCAGACGATGACATGCTCAGAGATTTCCACAAGGCTATTGAAACACAAGATCAGCAGTATTTGCTGCATGAGTTACGTTGGCATTGGCAGAGTCAGCAGGTCGAAAGCCAATTGCTTTGGCAAGATTGGCAGGTATTGCACAGTCTTTTATTGCCATCTATTCCCAATGCATATGGTGTACAGCCTCAGTGGCAGGGGCGTGGAGCGACTGAGCTGTCATCACATTGGCAGGCAGCGCTCTTTTGGGATCTTGGTCGATTTACACTGACGCCACTTAAGGGTATCAATACAATTGATTCAGGCAATCGCATGGTGCTGGATCCTGTCTTAACATTTAACCATACTGTGGGGCTTGGTGACCTGTCGGGACAGTTTGGATTGCATTATGTTTCATATGATCTGCATCAAAGCACAGCGTCTCACCTTCATTATACGGTGCCAACGGTTGCGATATCTTGGCAAACTGGAGCCTGGCTGCCTTCCACAACAAGCCTTTTACATCATTTAGGTTTAAAGAGCTTTTATGGATGGGTCCCGTTTCATGATCAAAGTCGTGTGCCTCATTTTGATTCTGTGTGGATGGCCGATTTTTACCCTCAGTTATTTGAGCTGAATCGTTTTGCTGGAAGTGATTTACAGGGTGACACACATCATCTGGCTTTGGGGCTGGAGTGGCAGACATTAGAGCCTCGAACAGGTCGCATGCGCTGGGAAGGTTCGATCGGCCAAGGTTGGGCCTTTCGACGTCAAAAGATTTGTATTGATACAACCTGTCGAGGAAATGTATGGGCGCATCAGCATCTTTCTCCGTTACAAGTGCTTGGGAATTTTAGGCCCACAGCAGGATTACAGCTGACCTCAGAGTTGGCTTGGGATTGGGCAGGAGATCGATCGGTTAATGCTGTTATTTCAGGGGCTTGGGCGCCTGGGGATGGTTTTTCAGCGGCATTGCAGTATACGTCAATGCGTTGGCCAAAAGATGATTGGTTTTCAACAGCAATGGAGGTGCAAGATAGTCGACAACATGCCTTAGGAGGGCAGGTTACAGCGAAAATATATTCGAATT
>JAAZZZ010000076.1 GCA_014238985.1 Gammaproteobacteria bacterium | reverse complement strand
ATGTCTCGCATCTGTTTCATACTCTACATGCGAGGTATTGATCGTAATCCCTCTCTCTTTCTCTTCTGGTGCCTTATCTATATCTGCATATTTCATTTCTGCACCCACACCATAATGTGCCATGATCGCCGCTGTTAACGTCGTCTTACCATGATCCACGTGACCAATCGTCCCTACATTACAATGTACCCGATCCCCTCTTTCAAATTTCTCTGCTGCCATCTTCTCTCTCCATCCTTCTAATTTTGATTAACACCTACACACAAAGCCCACAACCGGATTTGAACCGGTGACCTCTTCCTTACCAAGGAAGTGCTCTACCACTGAGCTATGTGGGCACAACCCAGTTCGGTTCATTGGAGCGGGTGATGGGGATCGAACCCACACCATCAGCTTGGAAGGCTGAGGTTCTACCATTGAACTACACCCGCCCGCATATCCCAAAAACCACCATAAACTGGAGGGGGTAGGATTCGAACCTACGAAGGCTGAGCCGTCAGATTTACAGTCTGATCCCTTTGACCGCTCGGGAACCCCTCCAGCTCGAGGGTCTGATTTTGCGATACACCGAATCAATTGTCAACCAATGAGTTCATCATATTATGACATATTTTAAACGAAATATATTCAACCAGCCCCTATAGGTCTGCATGTCCTTCTTCTGCATACGACTATGATCAATTGTTATTTTGCGAGTCTCTCGATGATTTTTTCATGCGCTACACACTCACTTTGCATCACATTCACTGGGTGCCAAGTATATTGGTTATCAGCATGATGGGCTTGCTTTATCCCCGCTTTGATCTGATGCGTGGCCCCTCTAAATAATTCTTTTTGGCCACTGGTCATGGCTAAATACACTTGCGCTAATAATTCAGCATCAAGCAATGCACCATGTAACGTTCTATGACTCAAATCAATTCCAAATCGTTTACATAATGCATCTAAGCTGTTTCTTTGTCCTGGGTATAATGTTCGAGCCATCGCTAAAGTGTCTGTGATTTGACATAATTGCTTGGCACGTGTTGGCACACCTAACCGTGTCCATTCTGCATCTAAAAACCCAACATCGAAATCGGCATTATGTATGCATAACTCTGTGTCACGAATACACGTGATTAAAGCCTCGCTGATCTCTTTAAATGGACGCTGATCTGCTAAAAATTGATCACTTAAACCATGAACAGCATAGGCTTTTTCATCGACTTTACGCTCTGGATTCAAATAGACATGAAAGCGTTCACTTGTAACCTCTCGATCTATGACCTGAACAACTCCAATTTCAACAATACGGTGTCCTGCCCCAATGCCTGTTGTCTCAGTATCTAAAAAGCTTTGTATTAAGGAAGAATCACTCATTTTTTCTCCTACTTTTGACCCGACACAATTGCCTCTCGAGCCAATTGATCAGCCAATTCATTGCCTTCACATCCTGAATGACCTTTCACCCAATACCATTGAACATGATGCTTTTGAGCGACTTCATCTAAACGTTTCCACAAATCAATATTCTTGACTGGTGATCTCGATTTTGTCCGCCACCCTAACCGCTTCCAATCTATCAACCATTCATCCATGCCTTGTTTGACATATTTAGAATCTGTATATATATCAACTTTACTGTGCGATTTCAAAATTTCTAACCCTTGAATCGCCGCCATCAACTCCATCCGATTATTTGTGGTATCTGGATCATAACCGGCTAACTGTTTGTGATGCTTTCCAGAAATCAAGACAACACCCCACCCTCCTGGTCCGGGATTTCCAGAACATGCACCATCTGTATAGAGCGTCACTTTCTTTTGAACCATGCTAACCCCATAATTGACACTGCGCCTCATCAAAAATTACTTTCTCCTCATCCTTCCGCCAGACAGTCAACTGCATATTTGATCCGAAAGGCATCATAAGCGGCCCAAGAATTTCAGCCATAGATAACCACTGAAACACTCTATCCTGACAGTATGGACGATACAGTAAATTTATTTTACGCACCAATTGCATGTTTGATTGATGCATCACTGACTCAATCACTCGATTGGATAACCACGGTTTATGTATGCGTTGATTTAATTGCCCTAATTGGAGTTGTAAATCTAACACGCGCCACGGCTGAAAACTAAAAACCAATAACTCTCCCTGAGATCGTACAATACGTGCTGATTCTGCAAGCACTTGAGCGCCCGCTTGCCTTGCTTCATGCGCATGAACTGAGACCACTAAATCAAATACACAATCAGGCAGTGGCAATACGCCTGGATCCCCGCAGATATAGGTCTCCTTACAATTTTGAATGCGACAACAAGAAGGATTCACATAAAAAACCGATGCATCATGCGGCACCTGTAAAGGAGTATGCCAACCTAACATGCAGATGTTTTTTGCTTGACTGAACCCTATCCAAGTACAACACCAACGCACGTGTAATGCCTCAATATACCGTTCAAATGAACCACCAAACAGTTCCGACATCCCCCGTCCCAACTCTAAAATCGTGTTAGTTTAACGAAGTCCAATGCAATATGCCAACTTGTATTCGATCATGGGCCAGACTAAACTGTGTTAAAATTTCAAGGACCTCAGATGCCTGCCCTACAACCTGTCGCAATCCCTGCATTAACAGATAACTATATCTGGGCCATGGTCCATCCAAAAAAGAAAACATGCCTCATCGTTGACCCTGGAGAAGCACTGCCCGTACAACACTTTCTGGAACAGCATCAACTGTCTTTATCTCATATTTTGATCACACACCATCATCAGGATCATACAGGTGGCCTCTCAGAATTGCTTGACACACACGCCCCCATTATCACAGGCTCATCGCGCTCACCCTGCCCTTACATCAAACATCCGGTCAAAGATCAAATACACTTTACAGTTCCTGACTTAGAGCTTGAGTTCGAAACAATTGAAATCCCAGGACATACCCTCTGTCACACTGCTTTTTTAACACAAGATGTTTTATTTACAGGCGATACATTATTCAGCGCGGGCTGCGGCCGTATTTTTGAAGGCTCCGTCCCCATGATGTATGCATCTTTACAAAAATTGGCACATTTACACCCCAGCACACGCCTGTTCTGCGGCCATGAGTACACTGTGGCTAATCTTGATTTTGCCTTAACCGTCGAACCCGATAATCAAGCTGCTCAACAACATAAAAACTGGGCCTTACACCAAACTGCAGTACAACGTCCCACGTTGCCTTCAACATTATCTCTGGAATACAAAATCAACCCCTTTCTACGTTGCTCCGAACCATCTGTAATCCAAGCTGCTGAACAGCATGCATATCAAACATTAAATCACCCCATAGAAGTATTTAAGATACTGCGGCAATGGAAAGATCAATTTTGATCAAGTCATCTGATCGCATATACCGCATATCCACGGGAGACTCAACGACTCTCCATAAACTATTTAAATATCAAAATCAAACAATTAGATATCTCCTTATTTGTCTGAATGTCAAGTCAACACCTCAATCTAGCAATCACTCAATCCAACTTGAAGATTTCATATAATTTAGATAAGATGTGTCATTCAATTTTTTAACGTCAGCATCGGTTTAGACTCCGACTCAATCTGCAGGGTGTAGCTCAGTTTGGTAGAGCACTGCCTTCGGGAGGCAGGGGCCGGTGGTTCAAATCCCCTCACCCCAACCATTAAGCAAAGGCAGTTGCATGCACCATATAATCAAAACGACCTTATCCTGTCTTTGCCTCTCATTGCTTCATATCAGCTGTACAACCCAACAATCTCAATGGCTAGATGTAACCCCTTCAAATAATTTATGGACAGCGGTTCAATCAAGCTTCTCCTTACCTGATCATGAAAATCATCCCAAAGTCCAAAAACAGATCGCCTGGTATCAATTACATAAAACTGCCCTAGAACACACATTGCTTAGGGCAAAACCCTACCTTTATTTCATTCATCAAGCCACTCAACAACATCAATTACCAGGAGAAATGATTTTAATTCCAATCATTGAAAGTGCATATTCTCCTTTTGCCTACTCATGGGCGGGTGCAACAGGGCTGTGGCAAATGATGCCAGGGACTGCTTCAGGCATGCGACTCAAAATCAACTGGTGGATTGATGAAAGACGCGATATCATCCAGTCAACTCACGCTGCGCTCAATTACACCACCTACCTAAGAGATTTCTTTAAAAACAATTGGTTACTGGCAATCGCTGCTTATGATTCTGGTGCCGGGCGCGTTCAATCTGCCGTTCAAGCACAACACTCCACCGATTTTTGGAAGTTAAAGCTACCCGCAGAAACTCAAAACTATATTCCAAAAATACTGGCACTCAAGGCAATTGTGAGTCGCCCAAAACACTATCAGATTAAATTACCCTATATTAAAAATGAACCCTACTTTAAAGCAGGACGTATGCAGGCGCCCATTGACTTACAACACGCCTCAAAACTAGCGGGTATTTCTACAACGGAGATGCGCTTACTGAATCCCAGCTTTCGTCGTTGGAGCACTCTGCCCAAAGGGCACTATAATTTGCTGCTTCCTGCTAAAAATTACCATCAATTCAT
>JAAZZZ010000075.1 GCA_014238985.1 Gammaproteobacteria bacterium | reverse complement strand
CAAATCTGCTCGAAACTTTCCAATGATCATTCAAGGCCTCGAACTGAAAGCCCTATCCTCTACATTAGGGCAGCATTTTCAGCCCTTTATTGTGCTGCTCGATGCAAAAGCCCCCTTTGGCTTTATACGTGATTGGAAACCTTTGTTGCTCTCACCCAGCCGACATGTTTTTTATGCTGTGCAGTGGTTTCTATTTGCAGCATTGGCTTTTGGTATCTTTCTCTACTTACATACCCAACGCAAAACGTTATGAATGCAGCGCAACGTGTTTTAACTCAAGTCATGTTGGTTGTGCTGTTTCCAGTGGGCTTGGCTGTTTTTTTATATTTTCACCACTATACCGGTCAAACCACTCAAGCCGGTGTGCTGATACAGCCCCCTTTTCACCTGACAGCACTCAAACACCCTAGAGCCCCTTGGCAGATTTTGTCGGTCAGCTTAAAAGGCTGTGATTCAACATGTGCTTTAGAACTCAAACAGATCAAGCAATTGCTCAACGTGCATCAAACTGAGCCACATCGATTAGCTGCAACGCTTTGGGTCACACCACAACATCGAAGCAGTTGGAACACAGCGGTCCATCAACTCAAGTTGCGTGCAACACTGCGGGTCACACCTGCTCAATCGATGCGATCATTTTTATCAAAACTGTCGCATGGCGCTCAATCCAAAACCTTCGCCATCATCGACCCTAAAGGGTATATTCCACTCTATTATCCTCAAAAAGACTGGCCCATTGCCCTCAATAAAGATTTAAGCAAATTGATGAAACAATCTCAAATGGGTTGATAGACTTCATTTTTAAATGTCGAGGCTGTTTCAGAAATAAAAAATCATTAATCTAGTGATTATAGGCCTACAATTGACACCTTAAAGCTTGATGCTATTTAAAACCAACACTATAGTGATTAAAAAATGTTTGTTTGATAAGGGCGCTTCTATGTCTTCAATGCTTGATCGATACCTCCCTTGGATCACCACTGCATTCGCGATTGTGGTTGCCTTGCTGGGCGCATATACCCGATTGGCTGACTCGGGCTTAGGCTGCCCTGATTGGCCAGGGTGTTATGGACACCTCACAACAGTCCCTCAAACCCTCAAAGAAATTACCAAAGCAACGCAAGCCTATCCTTCCATGCCTCCACTTGCCCCAGATCGCATGTGGCCTGAGATGATCCACCGTTATTTTGCGGGCACCCTTGTATTGGGTGTGATTTTTATGACTGTTCGTGCTGCTTGCTTCAAGCGACAAAAACGTCAACATTGCCTGGGGTTAATGCTGGTCATCAGCGCCCTCATCCTCTTTCAAGCTGTTCTCGGCATGTGGACGGTCACCTGGAAGCTGCTCCCCCTCGTCGTCATGGGCCATTTATTGGGTGGCTTTACCCTCACCGCTTGTTTATATTGGGCCGCTTTATTAAATCATCGCACAACGCTATTTGAAACCGCACCACTGCTTCAAAGCACTCAAAACCATCGCGCATTTTGGATCATAGCAACGGTCACAGGTGTGGTGTTTGTTCAAATCATGCTAGGTGGCTGGACCAGCGCAAATTATGCTGCATTGATTTGTCCTGATTTGCCGGGTTGTCAAGCGCACTGGTGGTCTCTATCTGCGCTTAAACAGGGCTTTAATCTATTCAGCCCTATTGGCAAAAATTATGAATTTGGCATTTTGGGAGAACATGCACGTGCCGCCATTCAGATGGTCCACCGTTGGGGTGCACTGATCACCTCTGCGGCTGTCTTATTCGCTTTAAGTTGGTGCGTGAAGCAAGGCCCTCAAGGTCCACTCAAGTGGGCAATAGGTTTAACAGCGAGTGTATTGGTCTGCCAAGTTTTATTGGGCATGAGCAATATTATTTGGTTATTACCCATGCCTGTTGCTGTGGCGCATAATGGTCTAGGGTTGCTTTTGTTGTTATGTTGCCTCACCCTGTGTTTTATATTTCGCACTTCAAGAGCACCCTCATGCACTTAACCGCCGTACAACCTTACCTAGACCTCTGCAAGCTCAAGGTGGTTGCGCTCATGCTGTTATGTGCTTGGGTGGGCATGCTGCTGGCTACACCTGATGTCCCCTCCATTCAACTCATGGCCTTAGGCTCTTTGGGGATTGGTTTGGCCTCTGCATCTGGCGCTGCACTCAATCATGTCATTGACCGACACATTGATGCGCGCATGCAACGCACTCAAACAAGGCCCCTGCCACAACACAAGCTCTCTGCACAACACGCTTTATTGTTCGCAATCAGCCTCGGCATAATGGGCATTGGGTTATTGGCCAGCACTGTGAATTTAACTGCAGCAGGCTGGACCTTAGCAACCCTCTTAGGTTATGGGTTGGTATATACCGCTTTACTCAAACGCCTCACCCCTCAAAACATTGTCATTGGCGGGCTTTCAGGCGCCCTGCCGCCTCTGCTCGGATGGGCTTGCATTAACCCCAACTTAGGATCAGAGCCTTGGTTGTTGGTCTTGATCATCTTTGCTTGGACACCCCCGCACTTTTGGGCATTGGCCATTGCAAAAATTAAAGACTATGAAAAAAGCCAATTGCCCATGTTACCCATCACCCACGGCATACAATACACTAAACTCAATATCATCTTGTACACTTGGCTGCTCGTGGCTGCAACTGGATTACCCTTTGCAATTGGCATGTTGGGTTTGCCTTATTTAATTGGCAGTCAATTACTGAATTTAAAATTCATTCATTGGACGTGGCGTCTGTATCGATCACCTCATCCACATATTGCCCATCAAACCTTTATCTTTTCAATTAAATATCTCATCGCGCTCTTTGCTTTAATGTTAATTGATCACTTTGCTGATGCCTTATACCTGGCTTAACCTTCAATCACATGATGCTGCTGCACAAGACTATCTCCTCGCCTTGATTGAGCGCTTGTCTGATGCTCAAATCACATGTTGTGCAACATCTGGCTGCACCTTAACGCTGAATAAAACCCAGCTGTTTTTAACGCTGGCTGCATCAACATTTAAACCCTTTACGCTTGATTTTAATGCCGAGAAGCACCGAAGAAAAATATCAAAAAACGCCCTCAAAAACAGCTTGTTGGTGCGCGCATGCCAAGCACATTTAAGGCCTGTGGTGTGGGATTTAACCTGTGGGTGGGGGCAAGATAGTTTTGTTTTATCTTCGATTCCCACAACCGTTATCAGCATTGAGCAACATCCCATTGTCGGTCTGATGGTACATTACGCTCATTGGCTGTTAGATGCGCCGCAAAATTGGCATGTTGAAATCAATTCAGCCGAATCTGCGTTAAAAACGGATCAATATCCTCGGCCTCAAGTGATTTATTTAGACCCGATGTTTCCGGTCAAACCTAAAGGTCGCTTATCGCACAAAGAGATGCAAATCCTCTCAACACTCTGCCCTTCAACGCTTCAAAAAACTGAAGCACTCCTTCATCTCTCGCTGAAACAGCCGGGCATTGAACGTGTGGTCCTAAAATATCCTAGAAAATATAACCCCCCATTAAAACCCCACCACATCATCTTGGGGCGCACGATCCAGTTGTGTGTTTATCATCCACATGGGTGGCTGGGCTAACATTATCTATTGGAAACGGGCAACGCTGAACTTCCTTGAGATCACCAGACCATTCATATCTGCCTGAAGATTCAGTGATAAGCTTGATAGAATCTAGAAAAACCCTCTCAGAATAATCTCTATAGCAGTTTAAACCCCATCTTAAACTATAGAGCGCTGTCATGATCAACAAAGCAAGACTCGCGCCAGAACCTATCGAAACAATGACTGGGCTGATGTATTGAAGCATTGCCCAATTGGGTAACATTGAAACGATTGGAACTGTGTGTGTCCACGATAACAGTCCAAACACACTGCTGAGCATCGTATATACAAGAAAAGGCGCTATATAAGGGATATTCATAAAATAATATACGCCCCCCCAAAAACCTTTAGGTGCGACAATGTCTCCTTCCGCTGTCAATTCCTGCCCGTTGATGAGCAGTCTATTTGGAATTTTGACTGGTAACCCGGGATTAGGCTCTAAGGATCTCTGATACGTAAATGCCTCTCCGCTCAAAAAGGCTAGTAACCTATTGTCATATTCTTTCGAATCGCAAGGGGCATCATAAAGCGGACTTGCATTAGGCGTAGGCGCATGTGTGCCGCCTTGAACATGGAAAAACTGTTTGCGGCTTATTAAAGGATCTTCATTTGTATGTTGTATGGAGTGGGGGGGCGGCAGGGCTTTAAAAAATAGATCTTGAAAAAATCCATTTTCTACTGATGAACGATATGCCACATAAGATTCAACGTTACTCTGATTGAGCACCTGAAGCGCCCCTTTCAATGCACGTGCAGCCATACTGAACTCAAAAAAATCTAACCACAGCGTTAATAAAGCATTTCCAGAAACAGGTTCATCTAAAAACACCCTAACAGAAACACCCTTAGATGCTTTTAAATAGTCTCTTTGTAGAAGTATATTTAAAACCTCAACCAATAGCACAGCACCTCTACTGGCACCGAATAAGGTGATTTGAACAGGTGCTTCGAGACTGCTGTTTTTTAATAGGGGCACCAA
>JAAZZZ010000074.1 GCA_014238985.1 Gammaproteobacteria bacterium | reverse complement strand
GGCGAACCTTCTGGAGACATCCATGGTGGCGCGCTGGTGCAGCGCCTCAAAGCACAACACCCTGAAATGCAATGCGTTGGATGCGGCGGAGATCATATGATCACTGCAGGCGTTCGATGCTTTGCACATATCAAAAAGCTCGCTGTCATGGGATTTATTGACATCATCATGCGATTACCTCAACTCATGTGCTTATTGATACAAAGCCTTTATCATGCGCACCGACATCGCCCCTGTGCAATTGTGCTCATCGATTATCCTGGATTCAATTTACTGTTTGCACGTTGTGTGAAGCACCTCAATATTCCAATACTCTATTATATTGCCCCTAAAGTGTGGGCCTCTCGGCCTCGACGCATTCAAACCTTAAAACGCTGTGTAGACCACCTGGCTGTGATTTTCCCTTTTGAAGTTCAATTCTTTCAAGATCAAGGCTGTACAGCGACCTATGTTGGCAATCCTTTATCGGAGATCACAGGCACACCTGCCACCGACTCGACCTTGCGTGAACGACTGAAGGCCCACCCAGGGACAAAAACCATTGCGCTTTTGCCTGGAAGCCGCCGCAGTGAGTGGCAACGCCTTTACCCCTTGATGATGGAGTCTGCCCAACAATTAAGGGCGCACACGCCCAACCTGCGCTTTATTTTGGCACAGCACCCTAACCTCTCTGATTTTAAAGTGAAAACGCCTGACCATGTCCTGCACACACACGACGCACGTGAGGCCATTCGATGCGCTGACCTGGTCCTGGTGGCTTCAGGCACAGCCACCTTAGAGGCCACCGTACTCAACACCCCCATGGTGGTCACCTATCAAACCTCGCGCTTCAATGCCTGGTTGGCGAAAAAAATCTTGATTTCAAAATACGTCAGTTTGCCCAATATTTTGGCCCATCAAGCCATTGTGCCAGAATATTTACAATCAGATGCCACCGCCTCGCAACTCGCTCAAGCGCTACAACACCTGCTCGATGATCCACAAGCCTATGCAGCCACACAAAAGGCCCTCAAACACGTTGCAACACAGCTGAAAGACCATCCCATCACCCCGTTAGAAACACTGGTCACGCAATGCTTAAGCGCTCGCACTCAAATCATTTAATACAACGATAAACAAGCATCACGTGCAAAGACTGTCTGGCAGACGCTTATGATGCGCCTCATCTTGCTTTGAGCCAAACCTCATATTCTTTTAAACATCGGGTTTGTGCTGTTGTCTCAATGGCCTTTGGATGATAGTGCTGCCGCACACATTCAATGGCCTGCTCAGCAGAGGCCCCTTCCACCTTCATGTACAACCCTGCAAGCACCGTGCCTGTCCGGCCCAGTCCTCCACGACAATGCACATCGGTTTTGTGCTCTAATTCAATCGATAGCATCAGCCTATTCACAATAAGATCGAGTGTCTGTACAGTGGGTGCTTGAAAATCTTCAATTAAAAATGAGCTGTTATGCTGATGGGTCACATGTTCAAATGCATCTCCAAAACTCGACCATATCTGCCCCATTGAAGCACTGTCTGTGTGATCGAGTGAAATGATTGTTCTAATCCCTTGATGTTTCAGTTGTGTTAAATGGGCCATGCAATCAGATTCAGGGTTATTCAAATCGCCTATGCTCGCGGGATGACTGCTACCATAAATAATATAATTAAAGCGTGCCCCTAAAAAGGCTTTAACAAAGAACATCTTGATAGCCTGTGTATTTTCATTCAGATAATGCACCCTGCCCTGCCGAATCCCTCAGAGGACACATGCAATACGCTTCGATACCGAAGGTTCACTGTTGCCGGCAAGTGGAGTCGAACCACCGACCTACTGATTACGAATCAGTTGCTCTACCAACTGAGCTATGCCGGCTCAGTCGCTCAGACTAATCAGTCTCTTGCTGCCTGTCAACCCAGCAAAAATGTACCGCATAAACAGCATATCTTACAGGCTTTCAAAAAGTTGAGGCTGAAACCTCAAGCTCTATAATGCTTTGAAGGCACAACGCATCATACGCTGGCGTGATCTGAAACCCCTGAGTCTGCTGCAGTTGGCATCCTTGACTGTGTGCTACTGCGCCACACGCCTGTGATTCAATATCGACGGGTGCTGCCACTCAAAGACACGCATCACCTACCCTCCACTCAAGGAATTTCAATTGGATCAACATCCAAATGCCACTTCACTTTATGTTTGATATTGAAATCATATAATTTTGGGACCACATGCCTCAATATTTGATGCAATACGGGCCGATGCTGAGCGGAAATCATTAAATACAGACGATGCTGATGTTCCACCTGCTTCACCCAAGTGGGCATGGGGCCCCATACCTCGACCTGCTGAGCATTCACACATGCTTTGATGCTTGCCTGAACAGCACCTAAAAAACGCTCCACTGATGTGATCTGACGGCCTGATGCCACCACATACGCCATAAACATCGTGGGGGGCAACCTTGAAGCATCGCGACCTTTAAGCAACTCCAGTGCAAAATCACGATAGCCTTTCTGAATTAAATGCTCAAGCCGCACGTCCTGAGGCCAATGCGTTTGAATCAAAACCTCTCCGGGGTGCTTGGCACGTCCAGCGCGGCCTGAAACCTGCACAAACAGTTGCGCAAAACGCTCCATTGAACGAAAATCCGGGCTGTATAAAGCGCCATCTGCATCCACCATCACCACCAATGTAAGCTGCGGCCAATGATGCCCTTTGGCCAACATCTGTGTCCCAATGATCAGATCATACTCACCACGCTGAATCGCAGACAGTGTTTTACTCAGCTGTCCTTTTTGACGCATGCTGTCACGGTCTACCCGTATTGTGCGTGCTTCTGGAAATCGCTCGATGAGCCAATCTTCAATACGTTGTGCGCCAAACCCTAACGGCAACAGTTTATCTGATTGACATTCTGGACACACGCTTGGTACCGAGCGCACCTGCCCACACTGATGACACACCATGCGCTGCGGACGTTGATGCTGCACACATTTTGCATCACAGCGATGACAGTTACAGACCCACTGACAATCTGCACAATATAATACCGGAGAGAACCCTCGACGGTTAATAAACACCAACACCTGTGTTTGATCTTTCAGACGCGCCTCAATCGCCTGACACACTGCCGGAGCAATCGGTGCTTTTTGCCCCCGCATGTCGATGCGCCGAACGACCGGCACAGCAGCGCCTGCATAACGTGACGTGAGCCGATAGTGTTGGTACCGATCCATCTGCACATTGAATAGACTTTCCAATGAAGGTGTTGCCGTTCCTAATATCACCGGAACATCAAAAAACTTGCCTAACATCACCGCACAATCTCTAGCAGAATAGCGCCAACCAGATTGTTGTTTATAAGCTGCATCGTGTGCTTCATCTACAATCACACACCCTAAATTTTTCCAAGACGCAAAGAGGGCTGAGCGCGTCCCTACCACCCATTCTGCTTGCCCCGAAAACACTTGAGTCCACGCGCGCAAACGTTCTTGTTCATTCAAAGCTGAGTGCATGCACACACGTTGTGCCCCACACAGTTGATCTAAGTGATTTAAATTCTGTTCAGTGAGTCCAATTTCTGGCACCAGCAACACGGCTTGTTGTTTGCGTTTTAAACAGTCATGGATCATCGCTGCATAAATGTAGGTTTTGCCTGAGCCTGTCACACCTTCAATACAGTGCACTTTAAATCCTTTTTGTGAGCGAATGCGATCAAATACAGTCTGTTGCTCTGGTGTCAGCTTGGGCGGATTCGGTAATGATTTTTTGAATTCAAACGCCTCAACCCAGCCCTGTTTAAGTGCACTGTCTAAAGTACGCATTTGAATGTGTTGTGTTTCCAAAACACTATGCTCACAACCTTTTGGATCTTTTTTTAGGAGGCCATACAGTCTCTGCGCAGCCGTACTGAGGCGCTTAGGCCTATCTTGGCCTGACAACCGATAGCCGGTCGGGATGCCCCCTTCTGGCACACGCCCCGTGATACGCCGCAAAGCTGGCGGCAAACAATGCTGAACCACGTCTCCAATCGGGTGGTGATAATACGCTGCAGCCCACCGTACAAAAGACAACATGTGCTCAGACAAAACAGGATGCTGCTCCAACACTTCGGCAACAGCTTTGAGTTTAAATTCAGTGGGATTTTCATTCGATATACCCAGCACCACCCCCACGCGCTCTCCACGCGCAAACGGCACACGCACACGCAAGCCTGTTTGAGGCGTTTCAAACTGTTTCGGCCAGATATAATAAAATAATTGAGCACGCGGCACTGACAAGGCCACCTGCACATAAATCTCTTTTTGATACTTTAAGCCCATTGTTTTGTTCTTTTTTGTGCAAAATTAGCATAACTTAAGCAAAAGTCATTCGCTTTGTGCTATACTCCTATTGAGCCCTGGTCTCATCACACTTCAGTGTTCCAGAGGGATCCTGGCTATCATAATTCATCCCCTTCCCATAGCACAGCAAATCCCTCTGCAAATCTGTCTCTTGGCAGAACGATGAGGCTAGGGTTTTTTTTGAGTGAATTGATCAACCTTGAACACCTGAGTGAGCGTTATCAGCAGATGCAAGGAAACCTTAAATATTTAAAGCAATA
>JAAZZZ010000073.1 GCA_014238985.1 Gammaproteobacteria bacterium | reverse complement strand
CTGAGGCAGAAATTAAATCAGCGGTTAAAACAGCGCGTGAGGCAGGCGCTCAGGACATTATTTTGCTGAAGTGTACATCCGCTTATCCAGCACAACCAAAAGACGCACATTTGATGACCCTTCAAGACATGAAAAAGTTTGGTACAGTCGTGGGTTTATCAGACCATACTTTGGGTGTAGGGGTGGCTGTGGCTGCTGTGGTGCTTGGGGCCTGTGTCATTGAGAAACATGTGACCTTGTCTAGAGCAGAAGGTGGTGTAGATGCAGCATTTTCTCTGGAGCCACCTGAACTGAAACAATTAGTTGATGAGACACATGCAGCGTGGGCAGCTTGTGGCACTGTTCGGTATGGTGGTACAGATGTAGAACAAGCTTCAAAGCGTTATCGTCAGTCGATTTATGTTACTCAAGATGTGTGTGCAGGTGACCGAATCACTGAAGAAAATATTCGTATTGTGCGTCCGGGTTTTGGTGTATTGCCTCAGTATTGGGATACAGTGTTAGGACAATATTTCAAACTGGATCGTGTGAAAGGAACGCCGTTATCTTTCGAGGATATTATATCTCAGAAGGTATAGGCAGTGTGCGTGTCCAAATCAAATAGGGCACTAATGTTTCGCAAAATCCTTTTTTGAATGTTTGAATATTTTTGAGTTTTGGATCGGTGATGTTAGTGTTCAAAAGTCCCAATGAGAATGATTGAATTTTAGGATTTTCAAGCGCTCGACATATGCTGGTATACAGTAAATAATGTGATAAACCATATTTGAATAATGATCTTTCATATACACCCACACCATATAGCCGCATCTGAGGGATGTATTGATCAAAGCACAAATTTGCGGCCACCAAACGATTATCTAAATAACCAAATAATACTTCACAGTGATTATGTTGAATCAGCTGAAAGTGTGTATCCCATGTAGCTTGAGATCTTGTGTATTGTCCAGAGATTTTTGCATGAAATTCCCTGAATTCATTAAAGTGTTTTTTGTCGGGGTTTTCTGAAGAGATGATTTTTACAGACAGATTGCTTCGTCCCCAATTGATGAGCGATTTATATGATTTGCGTATCTTTGAAAAATAAGCTTTAGGGGTGAAATCTGTTGCATTTACCTGCATGTTAAAGAGGACATTAGATTGATAGCCCTGCCGACATAGTCGTGTGCTCAAAGGAGAAAGGTGAGCAGACCCACACAGATCTTGTATTTTTAAGGTGGTGCAATTGAGTGCTCGAGCGCGGGCTTCAAGCGAGTTGATAATATATTTAATCAACGGTAATGTATCTTCGCAATAAATCATCACGCCAAAATTACAAGATAACGAGAGCGTGTCGTTCATATGGTAAGCCAGGATAAAGGCTTTAACTTGATTTTTATCATGAACAAAGAATGAGATATCTTTGAAATTTTGGGGATCATATTGTGCATAATATTGCGCGTGTAAATAGAGATTTTTTGGAGATAAGTCATGGTGTTTTAAGAAATCAATTTGATTTGTTGTGAGTGCGTCCAAGCCGATAGGCGTGCTTAGAGTGTAGGGTGTCATCAGTTATGCTCCAAAGCTATAGAAAAATGTTGAATCTGACATTAAATAAATTTTGGATCATCCTAACATTTGATTTAAAAAATTCCAAATTATGATACCCTGAACAGAGATGTTAGATCTTAATCTGGGCAGAGTTGATGAACATGTTGAATCAATTGACATTAGGGACAGCTAATTTTTTAAAAACGTATGGTTTGCAAGCTTCGGTTCTAACTGCAAATATGCGACAAGCCGTTTTGCAGCATGCAGTGGCATCGGGGGTTTCGCATATTGATACTGCTTTGGCTTACGGGGGGCTTGAATCAATGTTGGGGTTGATCAATCCCGAATCGTTTCAGATTATGACGAAATTCAGTGTTCAGGATGATTTTAAACAAATAGCTCAATGTCTCAGGTTGGCGCACAGTGTTTGGGGTGGATATGCGGGTATTTTAGTACATGATCCACATCATCTAACACCGGAGCGCTTGGAAGATGTGCGTGAATTTTTAACACAGATTAAAGCATCAGGGTGGGTGAAGCAGGTGGGTGTTTCTGTGTACACACGGGCAGATGTTGAGGCATTTCATGCGGTGTTATGTCCAGACGTCATTCAAATTCCACTGAATCCTTTCAATCAACATTTTCTGACACAATCATTTCAGACGTATTGTGAAATCCATCGTATTGAAGTGCATGCGCGTTCTTTATTTTTACAAGGTGTTTTATTGCAAGATACACTGCCTTCCAGATTGTCGAAGCTCAACACCCTGTGGGTGGCTTATCAAGATTTAATACAGGGCAATGCGTTGAGTGCTTTGTTGAATTGGGCGCATCATCAAGCTTGGGTGCATCGATGGGTGGTGGGTGTGAATACGGTAGCTGAATGGCGCACCTTGATTCAGGCTGCTGAGCAGCTGAAGTGCAAATCACCCATTGATTTCAGCGAATTAAAAACATTGCATTGTGCTGAGGTTGATCCAAGAATGTGGAGTATGGCATGAGTACGGTGGTTATTATTCAGGCACGCATGGGCTCATCACGGTTCCCAGGGAAAGTGCTTCAACTCTTATCAAATCGACCTGTATTGCAATGGGTTGTTGAGTCTGCTAGGACCATTCCAACCGTTGATCAAGTATGGGTGGCAACTTCAAATCAGGATGTGGATCAAGCCATTGTTCAATGGTGTCAGGCGCATCAGGTGTCAGTTTGGGTGGGTTCAGAACATGATGTATTGGATCGTTTTTACACTTTAGCCTGTAAAATTAAGGCTAAGATTGTGATGCGCTTGACTGCAGATTGCCCTTTGTTAGATGCCACAGTGGCCGCACAGGTCTTATCTTTAGTTGCGCTCGGACATGCTGCCTATGCTTCCAATACTGCACCGCCAACATGGCCTGATGGTTTGGATTGTGAAGCTTTTACCTTCAAAGCTTTGAAATATGCTGCAATCCATGCTGTGTCTGATGGTGATCGAGAGCATGTGACGCCTTACATCAAGCGGCATCAGCATCGTTTTAAAGCCATGAATGTCTCAGCCCCTTTGCCTGATTTGCATATGCACCGTTGGACTGTGGATACACCGGAGGATTTGGAATTCTTAAACCGCTTGGTCCAATTGTCTTCAGGGAATACGCTGTATGATTATCTCAAAACACTCAAACAGCATCCTGATTTAAAACAAGCACATCATCTCAGAAATGTTGCGTTTCAACAGCAGTTACAAGCCGTTTGTGTTCAATTTGATCAATCTCAAATATTATTAAATCGAGCCCTTAAAACCATTCCACATGGGGCACAAACTTTTAGTAAATCTCATATTCAATATCCTCAAGAGGCGCCTCTATTTGTAACCCATGGCCAAGGAGCTTATGTTTATGATGTAGATGGGAACGCGTATATTGATTTAGTCAGTGGTTTGTTGCCGAATATTTTGGGTTATTCAGATCCAGATGTGAATTTTGCCATTCGTACACAATTAGATCGCGGCATCACATTCAGTGTTCCAACAGCGTTAGAAATGCAATTATCTGAGCATTTGTGTGATTTAATTCCTTGTGCAGAACAGGTCAGGTTTGCTAAAAATGGCACAGATGTCACATCAGCGGCCATTCGCTTGGCGCGTGCGTATACACAACGGGATCATATCGCAGTCTGTGGTTACCATGGTTGGCAGGATTGGTATATTGGCACCACCACACGTAACAAAGGTGTGCCACACAGTGTGGCGGCATTGTCAAAAGCGGTGCCTTATAATGATGTGCTCAAAATGGAACAGTTATTGCAGACAAAACACTATGCTGCAGTGATCATGGAACCCTGCAATACAACACCGCCCAAATCTGGTTATTTAGAGCAGGTTAAAGCATTGTGTGAACAGTATGGAACCCTGTTGGTGTTTGATGAAGTGGTCACAGGATTTCGTTTTGCTCCAGGCGGGGCGCAGGCCTATTTTAAGGTCACACCACACTTGGCCTGTTTTGGAAAAGCATTAGGTAACGGTATGCCAATTTCAGCCATTGTGGGGCAACAGTTCATCATGAAAGAAATGGAAAACATCTTTTTTTCAGGCACATTTGGTGGAGAGACTTTGTCGTTGGTGGCCGCACAAGCCACATTAAAAAAATTAATACGTGAAGATGTGAGTGGGTATTTATGGCGGTATGGTATGCAGTTAGAACAGGGCATTCGATCACAGATAGAGCGATTTGATTTATCGAATGTGATCATTTTATGTGGGTATGCGCCATGGCTGATGGTGCAATTTCATGACCATCCACATGCTTGTGCGCACACATTGAAAACCTTATTCATACAAGAAATGATGCATCGAGGTATACTTATGACCGGTAGCTTGAATATTAACTTTTCGCATGATGATGCGTGTCAGTATAAAATTCTTCAAGCATTTGAAGCAGTATTGAGTTTAATGGCAGAGGCTTTACGTCATCAATCTGTACAGAAAGCATTGAAATCCCCTGTGATTCAGCCAATTTTTGCTGTGCGAACGCCTTGACTGTATGTGCTGTTGTGACGCTGTATCCATTCAGCCTGCAGCAGCTCCATATTAAAAACACAGAATGCAGTTATTGATGCT